>JAHQWY010000055.1 GCA_029856445.1 Promethearchaeia archaeon | reverse complement strand
GAAGATGCTCTAAATCTTGGAAGAGAGATAAGCGAACTCTTATTAAAACAATATAAGAGTGAGTAAAAATGAAATTAATTGTGGATGCTAATGTTCTTTTTTCTGCCCTAATAAAAGAAGGATTAACCGCGGAACTTTTGATTAGCGATAAATTACAACTATTTGCCCCCGAATTTCTCTTTACAGAATTTACGAAATATAAAGATTTAATTCTTAGAAAAACTCATCGTAATGAGGAAGAATTCAACCAATTTTTAGAAATTTTAAAAGAACAAATATCAATTGTTCCAAAAAAAGAAATATTACCATTCATTAGTGAAGCTGATAAAATTTCTCCAGATCCGAAAGATACCATTTATTTTGCTCTTGCTATTGCATTAAAATCCGATATCTGGTCAAATGATAAAAGGTTAAAACAAGGCCAAACCAAAATAACAATATATTCTACAGAGGAATTAATAAAAAAAACAGATCTAATAAAAACTTAAATTAAAGCTTCTAAAAAGCTGAAATTTTCATTAAAATTGGGTGCCGAATTTATCTTTCCAATTCAATTTCACAAAAAATTGAGACAAAATTTAAAAAATCTCATCGATCACTGTTCTGAGCGCGGGGGGTTTATTGAGATCCAGCATCTCACTGGTTTTAACTGATTTATTGAGCGCTTGCCAAATTTCTGTGTTCTCGCGGATGGCTTCAGAAAAACGCGTTAACTTCTGCAAGGCAGGATAAGACTGACCCTTAATAATATAACATGTTAAAAAGGACTCAACAGGATTTATCAGGATGGTGTTTTCACCAATTCGAATCCGATCAATGGACTTCGAAAAGATTTCACTACTGAAGGTTATAAATGCTGACAGAAATGAGCTGAACAGGTCGCTGTGATCCCAGTTTGTTATAAAATGATGATTGAAATAAATAGTTCCACTATTATCCATAATAAGAAGGAGGATCGGTTCTTCACCAACAGATTCGGGAGGTTCTATAGCACGCATTCCTTGCATGGAATATCTTAATATTGAGAAAGCTCACCTTATGGAAGTTTCTTTAGAAACCTCTATCACTGCCAATAAAAAGCAGATTCTGCCCATTAATGAGATACATATTAAAAGACTCTAATATTCAAGGTAAATGGAACTAGTCTTATGCTTAATTCTAAGATTTAGGAAGTATAAAATTGTGTCATGGAATTAATTACCAAGTTTCAACTTTTAATTTCATAATTTTTTCAAAGTGTTTTGTATTTCTGGTAATTATCGGAAGATCTTTTTCAATTGCCATGGTCGCTATAAATATATCCATCTCATTTATTATTTCACCTCTTTTCTGTAAATCTGATCTTATTTCACCATAAATTTTACTATGAACTAATTCAAATGGAATTATTTTAATGGTGTTAAGTAAATTCTCTACAGCTTCCATGTTATCTTGTATTCTTGAAGACAAAAAAGCACCAAAATATAATTCAGCAGCATTTATTGAAGTTGTATAAAGGATCATGTACCTTTCAAGCAATTTTGATATCATTTTAACTGCTTCATTATTATCTCTTAAAAAACTAATTAAAAGGTCTGTATCTAATAGCACCATAGTTCAAGTTACCTTCGTATTTTAGCTTGCTCTCTATTTTTATATATTAAGAATAATATATTATCAATTTCTTCATTGGAGCCTTTCCAACTTCCTCTTAACTTCATGATGTCCTTTTGCTTAGGTTCAGACAGTAATCTTAGGATCAAGTCATTAAATGATTCACCTTTAAGTTTCTTGGTTTTTAATACATTATAAGCCTCATCAGAAAGCGAAATTGTTTTATAGCCCATTTTAACCATAAAATTACTTAATCTATTATCAATAATATATTTATTCTAATATATAAATATATTTTTTTTTTAGTAAAGCGTTTAGTATTTACTAGTTTTGTCAGATTTCATTTTAAAAAAAATTAATAAAACTTTTTTTTCAAAGGAATTTTCATTGAACTCAGAAGCTGAATTTACTTTTCCATACTAATTTATAGAAATTGGGACAGAAAATAGTAGGATAGGTTCTTCCACACTCGCCTTTGGTGCCTCAATGGCGCGTCTTCCCTGCATACGGTCGATTACACAATCAATAGAAGCTAACTTCAGGCGTTCTGATACCGATGTTTGGGTTTTCTTAAAAGATTCCCAGAGATTTAATTCTTCCAATAAATTGTCATGCTCTCTTGAATAGATACAGAGAAAAAAATAAAGAAAGCTCTTGCCCTTATTGAAGAATTACATCTGTGTGGTAGAAGAGCAACGTTAGAGCTTGCTCAAGAATCAAATCTTAATGAAAAAATGAAAGTACTTGATATAGGGTGTCGTATAGGGGATTTTTACAGTGTTTTAGATCTTTATTACGATTTTTCCAGAAGTTCGACCATGTTCCATATCATCTTGAGCTTTACCTATTTCCTCTAATGGATAAACTGTGGGTTCAATAAGTTTTTCAGTAGTTACCCATTCATGCATGAATTGAACTGCTTTCCTATGAATCTCAGTACCTATAAAAGGTATCATCGAAAAAGGCATAATGGTAATAGAATCATAAGAATGTGCATAGACATCTAATGGTTGAACACCTCCTATAACACCATAAAGTATCCATCGACCCAAAGGACGAATCACTTGGCGGTCTTTCTTAAGAGTATCACCACCCACTCCATTCAAGCTAATATCCACAACCCTTTTATTTTCAAAAAGATTAAGAATTTCCCTAACATAATCTGTTTTCTTATAATTGATGCAATAGTCGGCACCTTCAGCACGGCAAAGATCTAATTTTTCATCTCTACTTGACAGCGCTATAACCTTATTGTCTGTACCACGACGTTTTATTAGCTGGAGTACCATATGACCTACACCTCCAGCAGCAGTATGAAGAAGAATGGTTTCTCCAGGTTGGATTTTCCCCCAACCATATACTAAGAGGTGTGCTACTACCATATTAACAGCATAGCATAACATCTGGTCACCACGGACTCCTTCAGGTACTTTATTAATTAGATTAGCAGGAGCAGTTAAATATTCCGCGAAGGAACCCTCTGCTATCATTGAGATAACAGATTGCCCCGGTTCAAAATCTTTTACTTCTGAACCAACCTTTTCGATTATTCCAAAAGCCTCCATTCCTGGTACCCAGGGTTTCGTATGTCGTCTTCCTAGATCACCCCTACGTACCATAATATCGGGCCAACGTAATCCTGCATATTGAACTTTAATCATAACTTCTTTTGGGCCTGGATCACGAGGTGCTATATCGACAATTCTAAAATTTTCTACTGGACCATAATCGAGTAAAAGTGCAGCTTTCATTTCTTTAACATCTTCTATATTTTCATTTGTTATTATGTCAAATAATCTAATAAATATAAGCTTAAGTTAATTTAAATTGTCAATTTCAATCTTTTTGCATGTTCTTTCGCTATTTCATTAAAATTTTTCCCTGTTATATTTCTTATAAGAATAGTTATAGTTTAAAAATTCAATAAAGATTCAAATGCTAATTGTTTCATTTTTTAACCTTATATTAAGTATAAATAGGAGATTATCCTACCTTAATATTAACGATTTTGACAAAAATCATAAAAAAGAAAAAAAATAAACCACAAGAAAATTGTAATAAATGATATTGCATGAAAAGACTGATAAAAACAAAGTATTAAGATTAAGTAAAGTTTTTGCAATATTAATTTTGATATCGGGAATCCTTTTAGCGTTTAAATCTCAACCTTATGGGGAACAGCAAACAAACACCAACATAAGGGAGGCATCAGTAAACACTGAATTACAGTTATTTTTGAATGGTGAGCCAAAAAATGATAGTGAAATGATTAGTGTTGACTTTGATGATATAATAAATATAACTATTTTTTACAGAGATCTTGAAACAGGGACCCATATCCCTAATGCGACAGTAGAATTGCTGGGATGGGGGATTTTAAATGAAACTAATAATCAATATTATAATATTACAATAAATGCAATGGATCTAAGCCTAGGAATTAATTATTTAGCTATATCTGCAGAAAAAGAAAATTACCAACCTCAAATAATTTCATTCTTGATTGAAGCAGCTCAAATAGTTGGAATTATTTGTCGAGCAGATGGGGGTGATCTATTAGAAGTAGATGCGGGAGATGATGTGGTATTAAACATTATATTAAAGGATCCTTCAAATAATACTATAAAGGGTGCTATAGTAACATATACATGGGTTTATGGACTAGGAGAACTTTATGACCCTGATAATGATGGGATTTACAATGTTATTTTCAATGTTCCAGATGTTCCAGAAGGAAATTATAAGATAATGATAATTGCTATTCCTGATGATTATCATTATTCTTTTGAACCATATGAATTAATTATGATAGTTAATACTCTCGATAAACCTGAGATAACTATAATCTCACCTCAAAATGGAACAATTTTTACGGGACCACCCTCGTTTAGAATTAATTTTTCTGCCAATAATTTCGATAAACTTTGGGTAAACCTCAATTATTCAAATATCGAATATGGTTTTATTGCAAATCCCGGTAATAACGTACTAATTGATATGCCCTTTTCGATTTGGAAGGTATTACCTGAAGGCCATTTTCTTGTTAGAATCTATGTAAATGATACTGTCGGTAATTTTGATTATGACGAAGTAACTTTCATAAAGGAAATCCCTCCAGAACCACTTCCAGAAATAGGAGGAGTCAATTTATTTATATTGATAGTCTGTATTCTCGGAATTTTAGGATTATTAGCAATTAAAATAAAAAAGAATCTAAATCTCTAATCATAGTGCTTCTTTCATAATGAAATCTTCTTTTTTCCCTTGAGTTTTCATTGATGTCAGACAAAGAATTTACCTTTCAGGAGATTATCTGTTTAAATAAAAAAAATTTAGTGAGTAAAAATCTCATCAATCACTGTTTTAAGCGCAGGGGGATTATTGAGTTCTAACATCTCACTGGTTTTTTCTGACTTTTTAAGGGCTTTCCAGATTTCCGGATTATCTCTTATAGCTTCAGTAAAGCGCGTTAACTTCTGCAACGCGGGATAGGATTGCCCTTTAATGACATAACATACAAGAAACGACTCAATGGGATTTACCAAGATAGTATTCTCCCCGACTCGTATACGATCAATGGATTTCGAAAAGATTTCATCCATAAACATGTTAAACGCGGACATAAATGAGCTAAAGAGGTCGCTGTGATCCCAATTTACGATAAATGGATGATTGAAATACGTTGCTCCACTATTGTCCATAATAAGAAGGAGTATCGGCTCTTCATCAACTAACTCAGGTGGCTCCACAGCACGCCTTCCTTGCATACGCTCGAGAACACTATTGGTTGATGCTAAATTAATCCTTTCCGCTATAGGTGTTTCAACTTTATCAATTTTTTCCCAAAGGTCTATCTGCTCTAGCAAATTATCATGTTCACTTGAAACTCTCCAGGCTAATAAGTTAAGACCATGTAAATCAGCAATACGTTGTGTAAATCAGCAATACGTTGTGCTTGTACCTTTCTATGGGATCTGTAGTTTATATTGATTTCGTTCTCACGTATCCTGAAATGATTTCTTCCCTCATCGCAGCAGCACCATGGATTAGAGGTTATGATTCACCAAATGTCGAAGAACTTGCTTTAGTATTTGAATTACAAGGAAACAGTCTTCTATTCTGGAATTATAATTGTATGATCTTCTTTTATACGATCCAAAACAATCTCAATTTTGACTTCTTCTACTCCAGGCAAGTTGCGAAGTGTTCCAATTATCAGGATTCAATGAATTTTATTGAAACACTTAACCATAATTAATATCAACATCATCACATCTTCATTCACCATTACCCATATCATCTGTAAAAAAATATATTAAAATTTCAAAAAAAATTCGGGTACGTAGATATATATTACTTTACGTAAAAGATGATTGAGTAAGTCGTTTTCATAAAAAATTAACTAATAATTTAAAAATGATGGGTGATTATATGGGTATGGGTGATTATATGGGAAAAGTTGAAATTGATGATCGTGGTCGTTTGACATTACCTTCAAAAATACGAGAAAAACTGCTTATACAACCAGGTGATAAATTAACAATTAAGGTTAACCCAGATAATTCAATAAATATTAAAAAAAGTCCCACTAAAGAGGAAATATTTGATAAGCTTGTAGGATGCATTACAACTCCATTAGAAGAAAAACTCACACCAGAGATGATTAAAAGTATATGGACGAAAAACCAATAATTTTCATAGATTCAAATTATTGGATCTATTTATTTGATAAAACAACTATAGAGCATGAATCAGTTAAAAACCATTTTAATAATCTTTATGATGAAGCCAATTTAGCAATAAATACAGTTGTGATGATGGAAGTAATGCATTATTTTGTCAAAAGATTAGGATCTGAGATAGCTAAAGAGAAGTGGAAAATATTTTCGTCAATAGATTTCGTTGTTGGAAATTTAGAATTTGAAGATTTAGATAATATTTTTTCAACATTATGCAAGTACTCCCATACGGGAATAGGAGGGAGGGACGCTACTATTTTATCATTTATGGAGATTAATCAGATCGGGAAGATTTGTACACATGATAGCGCGTTCAAAAAAGTTCCAAATCTAGAAATAATCGATCCTATTGATTAGATTTTCTAGTTTATCCTCATTCAGGAATGATTATAGTTAGGTCTTCCTTAAATTGTTTTTTGACTTAATAAATCTAAGGAATCCTACTCCAATCAATTGTAGTGAGATCATCAATTCTTTCAAAATGTTTAGCATTACCGGAGTAGAGGGATTCTTGATTTACAATACAGATACTAGCAATTAATTCGTCCATAACCCCAATAGTTTTCCCTCTCTTTTTAAGATCTGAAGAAAGTTTAGCAAATTCTTCAGCAGAATCATTCTCAAATAAGTAAATTTCATCTAATGCATCAATTAATAGCTTCACCTTCTTTAATCCCTTGGCTACATTTTTCATAGAATAACACCCCTTGTATAATTCTACTACATTGAAAATAGTTGTATTTAATGATCCTTCCTTTTTCTTGAGATTTATCATCTTCGAGTAACTATCATTTTTACCTCTAAGATAGTAAACTAAAACGTCTGTATCTAATACTACCATCTTAATTCCCTCAGATTCTAGCAGGTCTCTTCCTTTCTTGGTATAATTCTTCTATGATTGTGTCCCATTCATCATCTTCTTTAAAAACTCCAGCCAAATCCTCGAGTATTTTTTTTCTTGATTTAGTTCTTTTAAGTAATCTATTAATGAGATCTGCAAAGGATTCCCCTTTTCGCTTTTCTTTGCGCAACCTTTCATACGTTTCAATAGGTAAAGAGATTGTTTTATTTGCCATAATATAATTATATATATAAATTATATATATATTTCTATAAAAAATAAGAAAAAATCTTATTCATTCTGGAATGATTATGGTTGGATCTTCTTTAATTCTATCCAAAACGAGTTGGGTTTTTACCTCTTCTACTTCAGGAAGATTTCGAAGGTTTTCGATAAGGTCCATAGATAATTTATTGCCTCTTCAAAGGTCACTCTCTTACTTCTCTCTTTAGCCAATTCCCCTGCTAAACGATGCAGCATTTCAAGAGTCTTTTTTGATACTTTAATAGTAGTATTTTTGCTCCTATAGTATATATAGTATAATAGGTATATCAGGTATACCATTAAAAATTAATTCTTATAAATTAACTTGATTGATGAGGTAAGAGACTCTCAGTTATGAAAATTTCAGTTATAAGCGATTCAAGCGAAGGAATATCCTCAATCTCAAGCACTTGATTTGTTTTATAAAATTTCTCGAGAACTTGCCAAATTGATGGTGTATTATGTAGTCTCTCTATGAATTTTGCCAGCTTTTGCTTCGCGGGATATGTTTGTCCCTTGTATAAATAACAAACTGAAAAAGAATTAATAGTTTCTAAAAGCACCGTGTGCTGACCGAATCTAACCCGATCAAGACCCTCAGAAAAAAATTCATCACTGAAGGAAGTGAAGGCTGATAAGAAGCTGCTAAAAAGTTCTTCATCGCGTTTCCATTCATCAGAAAAAGGAAAAGAGAATAGAAGAACACCCCCTTCTGCTATGATAATTAGGAGCACTGGTTGTTCATTAACCAATTTTGGAGGTTCTGGTATACGGTTTTGTAGCAATAAATTGAATATTGGATCTAGTTTAATTTGCGTTATACGCTCAGAAATAGGAGCATTTCTTTTTTCAAGGTCTTCCCACATTTCCTGCTGTTCGAGTAGACGATCGTTAAAAGCGGAATAAATTTGAGTGTGGGGTTTAAGACTATGGAATTCTGCTATTCGTTGAGCCTCAGTAATCAATTGTTTGGCTCTCTTGAAATTCATTTGTATTAATGCTAAAGCTGATTCTATCGCTTTAACTGACGATAATCCTATATATGAATGAGTCTTTTCCGCTATATTATCTAATCGAGTAATTAATGGAAAAATTTCTTCTAAAATGGTTAAATCATTGGAATTTATTAGCTCTCGTATGAGAAAATTGCATAGAAAAATTACAGCAGAAAGATGTATCGAAGGATTTGAAATTCGGTCTTCAATGATCTGCTTAGCTAGTTTTTCAGCTTCAGCACGATCTCGTGATCTCCCACTTTTACTTAATATAAATGCTTTTGATAAACTGTATACATGAAATCTAAACTTACTATCTTTTTTTTGCTCAGCAAATTTTCTTAATCGCTCTAGTTTGTTTTCTGCTTCTTTCATAGATTCAGTTGGTATATCTATCGTATATATCATATGATATAATGACAACCCTATGCTTAATGAATATCCAATTTTTTCGGATATTTCTAAACTACGCTCATAATATTTTCTTGCCGTATCATATTCACCTTTTAATGCATGATTCCCACCTAGAAAACTGAGATTTAAGGCGAGAAGACCTGGATTATTTAATTTCTCCGCAATAGCAATGCATTTCTCAAAATATCTTTTAGAATGATAGAGATCACCTCTCATATTATATATTAATCCTAAACAGCTTAATGTATTAGCTTCCGTTAGAGGATAGATTTCTTTAATGGCCAAGCTCCTCTTGCAGAACTCAATTGCTTGATCGAATTTACCCTTATAATTATATGCAAGTCCAACTAAATAAAGCCCAGCTGCAATCCCCGCTTGGTTTTCTAATTCTTCTTGAATTGTTAAACTTTTCATTCCATAATTCAAACCAGCTTCATGATCTCCCTTTTGAAGGTAAATATGACCGAGAAAACCTAAATGTGTTGCAATTGATGACTTTTTTCCGATTTTTTCAAGTGGTTCTTTAGCCTGTAATGCCATGTCTAATGCCTTATTAACATCCCCTTTAAAAAGATAGGTTCCGGCTTTTTGCCCAATTTTTGCTAAAAGTTTGAGTGCCTCTTCGTCTTTTCCATCATCTATTAGTTCCCAAGCTTGATTTATTTCTTCGTATGTTGAATTTCGCATATCATTGTTCTATTATATTATTAAGATTTAAAGAAGCTTTTTTTGTTTAAAATATTTTGCATTATCTCTTTATTGAAAGTACTTCAGCTTTCTAGAAGTTGATTCTAATCGTTCATAGATGTTCGATTTCAGCAAGAAATAAAGATGTTAATGTGAGCCACATGTGAGCCACTGAATTTACCTTTCCATTCTAAAATCATACGATAAAATTAAAAAATTTCATCGATTACCGCTTTAAGAGCTGGGGGCTTATCGAGTTCCAGCATTTCACTGGTTTTGAACGACTTATTAAGGGCTTGCCAAATCTCCGAATTCTCTCTAATGGCTTCAGTAAATCGGGTTAACTTCCGTAAACCTGGGTAGGATTGCCCTTTAATGACATAGCACGCTAAAAAGGACTCAACTGGATTGATAAGGATGGTATTCTCCCCGATTCGAATCCGATCGATGGATTTCGAAAAGATCTCGTCGCTGAAGGTGTTAAACGCTGACAGAAACGAGCTGAAAAGGTCGCTGTGATCCCAATTGGCTATAAAAGGATGATTGAAATAAGTTGCTCCGCTATTATCCATGATAAGAAGTAGGATTGGTTCTTCATCAACCAATTCAGAAGGCTCCACAGCACGTTTTCCTTGAATACGTTCCAAAACATCATTCACTGATGCTAATTTAATCCGTTCAGACATCGGAGCCTCCTCTTTTTTAAGTTTATCCCAGATGTCTATTTGGTCCAATAATTTATCATTTTCACCCGAAATTCCCCATGCTAAGAAGTTAAGTCCATGTAAATCAGCGATACGCTGCGCTTGTGTCATAAATTTTTTTGCTTCCTCAATATTCATTTGAATTAATGCTAACTTTGCCTGCAACAATTTGGTTTCTGTCAACCAGACATAATTGCGTGCTTCTTCTGCCATTTCTAAACTTTTAGTGATAAGTGGATTTATTTCATCTAGTATTGCTGGGTCATTATGAATAGATAACTCTTCTAATAGGAGATCGCATAAATCCCCCATAGAGAAAATTAACACATCTATAAAAGGTAGATTGGTGTGAGTAATCAGCTCTTTATATAATGCCTGTGCTTCTACTCGATCACGCATCCTTGTACTTGTTTTCATAATATAAGCTTTTGACATTAAATAATAAGCGGATACGAAAACTGCCATGTTATTCCTTGTTTGGTCGTATAGTTCAGATAAACGATAAAAATATTGATTTGCTTTTTCACGAGAATTTTCATCAATGTAAGTAACAATAAGAAGATTGAGTGATTGAACGATATGTATTAGATTACTTGACTTCTCAGAGAGCATCAGGTTACGTTTAGTATGTTTTATTACTAAATTATTTTTACCCATAACCCTGTATAACCACCCTAAAGTAGTCAAACTTGTCCTTAATTGATCTGTGACGTTTGATTCTTCGGCAAGCGCTACTGCTTGTTTAAGATACTTTAAAGCCCGATTTAATTGACTCTTGGAAATATATATAATACCTAAAGTCTGAAATACCATAAGCCTGCCCCGAGTGGCGATTTCCTTAATTGATAAACTCTGTTTGCAGTATGGTAAAGCTTTATCATAATTCCCCTCATCTGTATATATTCTAGCGATTAATGCATAGTCTGATGCGATTGCAATAGCATGATTTAATTCTTTATTAAGTGCTAAACTCTTCGTTGCAAAATCTAAAGCTTTGGATAGATTACCTTGGATATTATTTATCCATCCTAAGAGATAGTAAAGTCTGGCAAGATCTAAATTATTCTCAATTTTTCCTTCTTTAACTAGTCTAAAACATTTCTTCCCTAATTTTGCTACCTTATTTAAATCAACTTTTAAAAGATGAATCCAAGTTTTTATAAATAATAGATCTCTTCTAACCTTTCCCTTGGAAGAGTCATCAGCAAGAGAATTCAGTCTCCTTTCGGCATCAATGATATAAGTGGATGCATTATCGAGATCACCTATGAATCCTATAAATGCCTTTCCAATAAGAGCCTTAACAGATTCATACATCAATCCTAAATTTTGACTTATTTGATACGCACGCTCAAAAATATTCACAGCCTTTTCATAAGCCTGATTATAAATATAAATATTCCCTCTTATCAAAAGCTCTGAAAACAAATCTTCTTGGGAAAGAGATTCACTGTTTTCCAATTTTTCTATTATCTCAAGCGCTTCCCCAAATTTCGCTTGATAGCAAAGCTCTCTTGCGTGAGTTAATTCTTTTGAAATTGATTTAGATATCATATTACAGTTTTTAGCTTATGGATCAAAATTAAAGAAGATGTGTTTTCTTAAAAGCATTGTGTACTATATCATGATTTAAGATTTTTTTGTCATTTCCCAAGAATTTTCATTGAAATCAGACGCGGAATTTACCATCTCTGCATACCCCATTTCCTATCTGTCTTGTTTCCTAATTTACTCAAATGCAATTACTTGGTGTTGATTGAATATTAGTTAATATTCTTAATGCTAGTGTTTAAAATTTTGTTTTAATTCTTATTCTCCTCGTCGTAGAACACTCATTTTATTAAATGAAGCCAAATGCTTCAATCCTTTAACTTTAATTTTACGGGTAAGGACTATTTTTCTTATATTACGACTTGAGAGTGTTCCATCACCAATTTCTTTAAATGTTTGCCTTGTAGTTTTCATATAACTATCCCAACCTAACACTTCTTTACTTATTTTTTCTTTTGGAGTGTTTTTTATACCTTCTACGTACACTATTCCTTTATCAACTGTAATTAAAGCAGCATAGTCTCTATCTGTTGGATTTAATAATATTTTGAAATTTATATCCTTAAACTGCTCTTTAAATTTTTCATTAGTATTTAATGATTCATAACGTTCCTTTACAGATTTTACAAATTCACTTGATTCTTCACTACTTTTTTCTTGTTCTGACATTAATACAAAATTTTTAGTCATGATTTGATTTTTTAAGCTAAAACTAAGTATTATAGTAATTTATTTAAACTTTTGACATTTTTATAAATTTTTTAAAATTAAAAAATCTCATCTATCACTGTCTTAAGAGCAGGTGGTTTATTTAATTCCAACATCTCACTGGTTTTGACCGCCTTATTGAGTGCTTGCCAAATTTCCGTGTTCTCGCGGATGGTTTCAGTAAAGCGCGTTAACTTCTGTAATGCTGGATAAGACTGACCTTTAATGACATAACATGCCAAAAATGGCTCAGCAGTATTTATCAAGATTGTATTTTCTCCTATTCTTACACGATCAATGGATTTCGAAAAGATCTCGTCGCTGAAGGTGTTAAACGCAGACATAAATGAGCTAAAAAGGTCACTATGATCCCAGTTTGCTATAAAGGGATAATTGAAATATGTTGCCCCACTATTATCCATAATAAGGAGTAATATAGGCTCTTCCTCGATCACTTCTGATGATTCGATAGCACGAGCTCTTTTTAAGCGTTCCATAACATTATCGAGAGATGCGAGCTTTATGCGTTCGGATACGGGAACTTTTCCTTTTTTAAGGAGTTCCAAGGTGTTTAGTTGATCCAATATTTTGTCATGTTCTTCAGATATCTCTTGAGCTAACCTTTGAAGTCCATGTTCCTCAGCAATATCCTGAGCTTGAGTTAAAAAAATTCTTGCATCCTCCAACTTCATCTCTATCAAAGCTAATTTTGCTTGCAACAATTTCACTTCTGCTAACCAAAGAAAGGATCGCTGAGTTTCTGTAAATTTAAGCAAGCTGGTGATTATCGGTTCTATCTCATCTAAAACCGTAATCTCATTGGTCATTTCTAATTCACTCAAAAGAAGTTCGCAATAATGTATTGATACATAGATGTCGAAATCAAATTGGGGTGTTAAATGTCCTTGCTTTACTTGATTAAAAATATCTTTTAAAATTTTTTCTGCTTCAACTTTATCGTGAAGTCGTGGACTTGATTCTAAGATTAATGCTTTGGATACCTGATAAAATGCTGACATTTGACCTTCCCCCCCTGGAATATTATATGTGTGAAATTGATCCAAATATTCTCGAGCTTGTGTAAGGGAATTTTTACGGAGTGATAAACGAATTAAAAAATATAATGCATACCATACATAGGCATTAAGTTGATGACCTTCATATAGTTTTAAACTCTTTATATAATGATCTTCTGCCTTTTCTAATTCACCTTTTTGGAAATAGATATGCCCCATATTCATAAACGCACCTGCATTCAGTATAAGAAAAAGTGCTCCAGGAATTGCTTTTGAACCTTTATTGGTTAGATAAGCTAATAATTTTAATTCTAGTTCTAATGCTTTATCTAATTCTCCTTTGTTCCAATAACAAATTACAGACCACATTATATCAGCATAAACAACCCCATTAAAACAACGGTCATTTTGCTCAAAAAAAGCAGAATACCTATTTTCTTCAAAAATAGCTAATGCTAGGTCATGTTTACCTTCCATACATAGATTTACGCCCTTCATATGTAGTAATTCCATTTCTCTAATTTTACGTTCAAATGATGTATTTCTAGGTGCTAACTTCAGAAATTTTTCACCTAATTCAACTATTTCGCATTGTTCATCGAATTTATCACCCATATTTAAAAAGCATTCCCATTTTAACCTAATCGAATCAAATGAAGCAAAGTGATTATTAACCTTTTGGGTCTCCTCGAGCATTCGATCTGCGATTTCAAACGCTTTCGGTACGTTTCCGAAAACGTACAAATAAAAGAGACCACCATGAAATCGAAGTGTAAAATTATCGGTTTTTTCGAATCCTTCAAGAATTTTAAATGCCTCTTCAGTCTTTTCTTCAAGGAATAATTGTCGAACGTGCTCTACCTCTTCGGGGTATATGTAGTGCATAATTTCTAAAGTAAACTTGTGGATTACAGTTATATCTAGATTAGGATAAGTGAATATTTAATGCTATCCGATTATTGAGAACCAAATTTTTTACTTTTTTCTGATGATGTTGTACAATAATTTCGATTTAAGATTTCTATGTTTTTTCACTAAATTTTCATTGAAACCAGACGCTAAATTTACCTTTCATGAAATAATTTGTTAAAATATAAAAAAACGATGAAGATTCAGATTAAAATCTGGCAATTTAAATCAAGGAATGATTATAGTGGGATCTTCTTTAATTCTATCCAAAACGAGTTGTGTTTTTACCTCTTCTACTTCGGGAAGATTTCGAAGGTTTTCGATAAGGTCCATAGAATCTTCATGG
>JAHQWY010000054.1 GCA_029856445.1 Promethearchaeia archaeon | reverse complement strand
TGTTTTTCAATCCTATTAGCATCAACTCTAGTGGTTACATCACCATTTACAACAAGAATGTTATAATCCTTTGATAATTGTTGTACAATGCTCTCAATGATTGCTGTTTTTCCCGCTCCAATTGCTCCCACAAAATCAACAGATTTTATATTAAGTTCCTTTAAAGTCTTTTTATTTTGCTCTGCTAAATTCTCATTATTTGCAATTAAATCCTCATTCAACTCAATAATTCGTGAAATTTCTTTTTCAGGCATTGTAGAATATCAAAAAAAATGATAGTATTATTTGAAATATGAAGATTAAGTCTTTTTCATTGATAATTTTTATCAATTTTAAGTATAAGTTAAAATATACTTTTAACGACGTAGAATTTTGTATCTAAAAACGATATAAGCTCCTAAAATTCCCCCTAGCTCAGGTAAATAGATTAATAAATAAGCAAGAGAGTATAACGCGTATAATAACCCAAACATTAAACGTATCGAAATTATCGTTATTAGAAAAGATCTCCCTGACATTCTCATTGGAATAAAAGTCATATATGCTCTCATTTCCCTTGACATCATTGGGAAGATAATATATGAAATTAAGCCGTATAATCCACCCCATGCTAATCCAATATATACCGGTAAAGAATCTAAAGGATAAATTGCAAGCATTGATAATCTTAGTAAAATATAGAACAATGCCGAAAATAAACCGCTGATAATAAACAATTTTATTAAAAAAGAGGCGCCAAATCTATTTTCAATGTTTCTCGCCATAAAATATAAAAAGAACAACATAAAGAATAAAAAGAATAAACTAAAAATTGCGCCAATATCTGATACTCCTAAACTGCTGGTACTTATAAAAAGACTTGTTAGAAAAGTGTGAATTGTAAATTCAGTTACTACATTATCTATATTTAAATAAATAAATTGAGAAATTCCATAATAATCAAAGAATAAAGCAGTTATTGAAATTATAATTATTAGTGCGAATAAAACCTTAGTATAATTATATCTGGTTGATAATTTCTGTGATTTTCCATAAACTCTAAGAGTTTTTTTTCTCTGTTTATCTTGTCTCCGCAAATATTTTCGTAATACCTTGGGTCCTTGATCCAAATATTCTTGGGAAGTAGTTCTCTTTAAAACAACATCTTGACGACGTTTACTTGAACCTCTGGGAGTGGTTGGCACAACTGGTACATGTTTTAATTCAAATGTACATTCATGATTTTCTGGTAATCTATGCTTCTTACAAAAAGTACCACCACAATATTTACATGTAAAAGGAAGATATCCGATCTGTTCACCACAAAATTCGCAATATGTCAGTTAAATTCACCAAACAGCGATTAAATTTTTCAATCCTTCAAAGAAATAATTTAAAAGAATATTAAATTAAAATTTTGATCCTTCATAATTTTTACTTTTTAATTTTTATTTAATTATAAATTAAAAAGACTCATTAGGGGTTATAATTCTTATTTTTAATTAATATATAGATTAGTACTTACTGGAGCATAAATAATCATATAGGTAATTATTAGTAGTGTTAACAATGAACCACATAACATAACATATATTTTTTTATTCCATTTCCAAATATTTTGTCCATCTAAAATACCAATAGGAAGCATATTAAAAGTGCCTAACATGAAGTTAATATTCGCAGCTAATCCGATTAACATATTAAGTGGATAAGAGGGAATGATAAATGAGATCACAAAAAGGATTATACCGTATACAAGATTGATACTAGGACCAGCAGCTTTACATAACCCTGTGGTTCTACCTATTTTGCTTAAGCCTAAAACAACGACAGCTCCTGGTAAAGCTAAAGAAGGAAAACTCCCTCCCCCCGAACTTAATGAAAATATGTTAAATACAACGCCAATAACCGTTAGCATCATTCCAAATGTCAACAATCTAAATTTAGTCTGAAGATTGAAATGTTTTGCTACTTGCCTATGCCCAAGTTCGTGAAAGAAAAAAGCTGTGGCATAAAAACCTGCCAACATGAAAATTGCCCATTCATCCCCTGAACCTATTAAACTAGGATAGAACGTCAACAAACCAATGATAAAAATCAATGAGACACCAACCACAAAATGAAATAATTCTGATTTATGGGGTAGCAAAATTCCTTTAAATTCAATTCCAGAATCTGGGTCAAATGCATTTGCAGGAACTTGAGCTTCCTGGCGATACCAAGTATATGTTCCATCTGTAGTTCCACGAGTTACTCCTGGAGTACTTTGAGGTCGATATGTCTGGTTCTGAGGAATAGGTGCTACTTGAGATTCATGACTATAGGTTTGTGGTGTTAATATGGATTGCTGTAATCCTGAACTCTCTCTTATAATATTACAGTCGTGATTTTCTGGTTCTTTATGTCTTACACAATAAGTAAACCCACATTTTTCACAATAAAAAGATTCTCCAATTATTTCATCCCCACAATGAGCACAGTTTACCATAAATCCACCAAATTTTACTTTTTATATGAATTATTTTTTAATTAATTATTAAATTCCAGATTTAAAATATTATTTAGTATATTCTCTTCTTCAATGATTTATATAAATAGATTTTTTTTAGTCTTTTATCATTCACTTTACTAAATTTTATTAATGTGAAGTCTACTATTAAACTAAAGTTAAAACAATTTATTCGTGAAGGTTATGAGTGAGGAAGAAAAAGAGGAAGAAGAATATTCAATAGAAGAGGAACGAAAAAAGCTAGCTGATTTAGGTGTAGATAGTACTTGGAATATCCTAACTACTGGAGAGAAAAAAAAGAAAGAACAAGAAAAAAAGACTTTTAGAGGTTTTAATTGACTCTTATATCTTCAATTTTTGCGTAGAAATCATTTATTTAGACTATTTTCTTCAGGATTAATTAATATCAAAAAATTTAATTCCTACTGAATATACTACTTTTACAATTTTAAATTAACTTTAGTAAAGATTTAAATTGTCTAGCCCTGTTTCAATTCAGGATGGACCTTTTGCATCAAATACATTAGTATCAAAAAAATTTCTTCTTATTCATATTTTTATTATTTGGGGTTCTATCTTACCCGTTATCATAGAATTATACGCTTTTTGGAAATTTGTGGATGAGAATTCTATATTCTTCTACTTTCTTTTACCTTTCCAAATTTGCATTATTTACCTAATCTTAATCATAAGTTCTGCAATTTTATCTAAGATATTATTAGGGATAATTAAGTTGATTCATCAACCAAAAGA
Organism: Promethearchaeia archaeon; assembly: GCA_029856445.1. GTDB lineage: Archaea > Asgardarchaeota > Lokiarchaeia > Sigyniarchaeales > SOKP01 > Loki-b32. Next base: position 11,615 of record JAHQWY010000054.1, on the reverse strand, counting down.
AGGTATATTCAATAAAGATAAAAATGATAAAGATTATTATTTCTGGAGTTTAAGAGCAGTAGTAAAGAAGTGGCCAATTTGGCTCTCAAACTTAATTCCATCCTCGTTTATTAAAAATCTTATGTTAAAAATATTGGGAATAAGAACGGATTATTCTAATAAAATTTTTTCAGGAAATATTGACGTTGAATTTATTGAATTAGGAAAAAATATCATTATCGGTCAGGGAAGTTCAATAAAATCAAGCATGATTCTACAGGGACATCTAATTATCAAAAAAGTTATAATTGAAGATAATGTTATAATTGGTTCGAATTCATTTATAGCTCCAGGTACTCATATAGGTTCAAATATGACACTTGATTCTATGTCTGTAACTAAAATTCATCAAATTTTCGATCCCCTTTCTTCTCATAATCAAAATCTACCTGAAGAAATACATAAGTCCTCCAGTGACTTTTTTTTAAATTTGAATGATGGGGAATTAAAAAAGAATTCAAATACTTCTTTAAATCCTGAAGATAAATTCGTAAAAGATTTGACCTATAATATAACCACATTCGGTTTTATTTATTTTTGTTCCAATTTCATCCCTATATTAGGCATTATATATTTCTGTAAAGAATATTTTTTCCCGTTTTGCTTAAACTCTCCTAATTTTTTCCAGATTCTTATAAATATCCAATCCTTCCTAATATTTCTAATTACACCTCTATTTCTAATTTTTTTAATATTGATTAATTTATTCACAGTTATTTTTATTACTAAAGTGTTTTATAAAATAATCCAATACAAAAATCCCGCTATAGAAGGATCTTTTCACTGGAATAATAAAAATCAGGATTTCAATAGTTATTTCAAACGTTCTTTTATTTTAAGATATGCAAAATGGAAAATACAAAAAAGCTCATTTCCATGGTTAATAAAACCTGCATTTAATTTCATAGGTAACTGTTATTTTGGAAAAAAAACTGTAATTGAAAATTCCTATGTGGCAAAGGAATTTTTAAAAGTGGGGGAAAACTCTTATATAGGAAAGACTTTACTTGCTAACCATCTTTGGGATAAGAATCTTACCATTAAAGGTATAACTATAGGAGATAATGTCAATATCTCAGATAATTGCTGCATAGCACCAGGTACAGAAATCGAGAATGGTGTTTCTTTATTACCTCTGTCTGTTACTTCAAAATACGAGAAACTAACCTCTATTTCAGTCTCTATTCATTCACCCATAAAAACACTTCCCGAAGAAGAGTTAATTCGAATAATTAATTATAGACTCGGTGATAATCGTGAGGATTAACGATATATTTGTTACAAACAATGCTGTTGAGTGTAATTGGGGCTTATTACAAAATTTCATATTAGTATGGCTATCTCTTTTCCCTACAAGTCTGCTCTTTGTTTTATTTTACAACCTTTTTTCCTTATGGATTCCTACTATTGTAATAATTTGTTTTTTACCTGTTTCAATCGTCCTCTATTATGGAATCTTTTTTCTATTACTTCTCTTCTTTTCAAAACTATATCTAATCATTATAAATTTAATTCATAAACCCAAAGAAGGAATATTCAAGAGATCTTTGAATGATAAAGACTTTCTTTTCTTTCTATTAAGAAGAAACTTAAAAAGATTCACTTTAAAAATATATAATTACTTTCCTTTACCTTGGGCAAAATTACTAGCTCTAAGAATATTAGACATAAAAATTTCCTATAATACTGGAGTATTAGACAGCTATATTGATTCAGATTTCGTAGAAATTGGTAATAATGTTATTCTTGGTGAAGGGTCAATAATAATGAGTTCTATGATTATAGGGAATTTATTTCTTATAAAAAAAGTAATTCTCAAAGATGGGTGCACTATAGGTGCATTTAGTGTAATCTCTCCGGGAACAGTAGTTGAAGAAGGAGCCATTCTTGGAATGGGAAGCTATACTCAAGTTAACCAATATCTTAAACAAAATTCCATCCATGTTGGAAGACCCGCGAAAAGTTGGGAAATTAATAAGTAAGTGTTAACACTGAACAAAAATTAATTAAATTTCTCTATATATATTATAAATATTAGAACTACAATCAGAATATTAGTGAATTAACACGAAAAAAGGTAAAAGGACCGTTTTTTGTCCAACGTGTGAACAAAATGTGGTATTGGGACGAAAAACATTTGATCATATTTACCATGAGGTTCTTTGCTTTTTAGTCATCCTAACCATAGGTTTGGGCTTTCTCGTTTATTTTATTTTAAAATACAGCAAGAAGCCTAACAGATGCCCAAATTGTGAGTCTGAATTTGATTTGAAAACTCTTAAACCTCTAAGATCTTGAGTATACTATAAAAATTAGGGAGTCTCTTAAATATTTAGCTCTTGATTTTCATTTCTTTATTACATCGAGGACAGATTTTATCATTTTCTGTGAGTTGTTTTTTCATAATTATCTTTTGATATTTACATTTCGCATTAGAACAAGTGAGAGTATATTTTACCAGTGTTATAGAGGACTTTTCGAGGTCAGATTTTTTCTCTCCTTCAACCTTACCTTTTTTACCTTGAATTGGCTGCTTTTCTTCTTTCTTTTCTCTTTTTACATTCTGTTCATTTTTAATCCACTTGTCTAAACCCACTTTCTACTCACTATCTAAATGGTGTTTTTCATAAATAAGAAAGAAATTCTAATATATAAAAAAAGAGAAAAAAATTAAAATTTATTTATCAGAAAGTATCATCTAATATACTTGTACTTCCCCTGCAATTAGACGCTTTCTCAAGTTTAAGAAGCTTTCTTTTGACATTTTCCTATCGTAGACCTCATTCGCAATCTTCTTTACTGAATCGAAGCTTACGTTGTCAGCAGGGATTAATTCGATTGAGGAAATCCAAGGATCTGTTATTGGACGGCCTATTTGTGAGAGTAGCTTAACATGGACTTCTAGGATATCACCTTGACCTTGTTGGAAAATCTCTCTCGAAATTTCCGTTCCAAGAACATTGTATAGTTTTCCTACGTGATTTATCGGATTTTTTCCACAAACCGCTTCCAAACTCATTGGTCTGCAGGGAGTTATGAGACCGTTGGATCTGTTGCCACGACCGACCTCGCCGTCATCACCTGCTTCTGAAGACGCACCTGTTATAGTTAAATACATAATCCCTTTTTCTATATTATCTGCTACGTTTACTTGACAATTAACATCACGCTCAGGGATGACATCCGATGCCAGATCTAATATAGCATCTCTTATTTGATTGGTATAACTAACATATTCACTAGCATCCTTTATGTACTTACTGACCATAGCAGCAGCAACTGTAATGCCCACCTCATTCTCGATTCTCTCAACCATTACCTTGATATCTTCACCTGAAGCTTTACATTTTTTCTTAAATTTATTTGAATTTATCAATCTCTCTGCTTCTAAAGCTATCTTTTCCACATCCGAATAAGGAGCATATCCTACACCGAAACTGGTATCATTTGCAAGGGGAACTTCTTCTGTATGATGAGATTCATCAAAAACTCCTGTTAAATCTATTGATCCGGGTCGCACGGCGTAATCAAACTGGATATCCTTGTTTAGATCAAGGTTTCTAAATATGTTAGAAAGTACTTTACGCTGAGTTTCTAAGCAAATAGTTGGGATGGGAACATATTCAAGCTTATTAGTACCATCTCCACATTCTGTAAGTATCTGATTTATCGCTCGTCCAACAATCAGAAAATATTGTGGTTGTATAATAAGCCCTCCACCAAATTCGGGTTTTGCAGTACCTCCAACAAGAGCAGCCTTATCGACATTATGGTGGTATACTCGGCCGAAATGTTCAAGATAATAAAGACATAAGGCTCTAGAACAAGCGTCAGCAACAGCATCGCAGACGGTATCAGGATGTCCAATTCCCTTCCTTTCTACAAGTTCTGGGAATTCGCTTTTTTCAATAGGTAAGAAGTTAGCACGAGTAATTTTTAACATTTCATTTAACCAATTTTGTAATGATATTAATAGTTCATCTAAATATTTTTTTAAATTATTTATCAGTTAAATTCCTTATTAAATGATAAATGCAGTTGTTGCATTTTAAGAATGTGAATATTTATTAAATATTTTACATTTGTAATATGCATAATATGCATAAAAAATTGAAATCATAAATACAATAATACATCAAATTATGAAAAATTTGCCCCCTTTAAGCGAAATAAAACGTCTAAGAAAAAAACTAAACATAAGTCAGAAGGATCTTGCCCTTGAATTGAAATTGACACAATCCACTATCTCCAGAATTGAAAGTGGTTTGATTGATCCTCCATATACTAAATTTAAAATGATATATGAACATTTAGAGAAAGAAGGAGCTAAACGCAAAAAATCTAAAAGGCAGGCTAAGGATATTATGACTCATGACATTAAATTTATTAAACCAGATTCAACTATAAGAGAAGCTGTTGAATTAATGAATGAACATGGTATATCACAACTTCCTATTATTGAAAACAAACATAATTATGGAAGTATAACATCAAAGAAAATTCAAAAATATATAACTGATAATCCTGAAATCTTTGGTGTAGATGTCTCTCTTATCAAAGAATTACCCTTTCCTGAAGTTAATGAAAATTGGGGTGTAAAAGATATCTCTGATTTACTTATTAGATATTCTGCTGTTTTAGTAAAAGATGATGGACACAATTTTGTTGGAATAATAACTGATGCGGATTTTCTTAAACTCACTCATGACTATTGAAAGACAAAATAAATTATACTAATAATTACTGAAAATAGAGATAAATTAAATAAGTTTTAAATCATTATCATCATAGAAAAAGATTTAATTATATCAATATTTAAGTAACTGGATTTAATGATAAGTAGTGTTATTGAACAAATTAATAATTTGTTGAGAAAAGCAAATTATGAAACCTTCTTGTTAGGAAATTTTGCTACTACCAAGAGTAAATTTTGTTTTGATTTACTAGTGAAAAAAGATGACATAATTTTTAGTGTAAAGGTATTTCCTAATATTGATAATTTGAATCAAGATGTAGTTCGTGATATTAAATCTTTATCTTTAATCTTAAAATCTAAACCATTATTGATAGGAATTAGGAATAGGTATCAAAAATTAGAAGATAACACAATATATATTAGAAATGGATTACCATTCATAACTTTTAATACACTCGAGAAAATTCTTACAAATAATATATATCCCCATATTCTGGCGAGAAGAGGCGGGGGAGTAGTATTTTTAGACGGGGATTTAATGAAAGAGTTAAGAGAACAGCAATCAATAACGAGAAAAGAATTGTCAGAAAAGCTAGGCATAACTAAAAGAACTGTCAGTTCGTATGAAAATGAGAGTATGCGTCCTTCAGAAGAAATGGCCAAAAAAATTAAAGATATATTAGAGGACAACGATATATTTAAAAAGATTAACATCTTCAAATGGAATATTAAATATGATATGGAAAATAAGGAAATATTTGAAGGAATAGAATTGAGTGAATTTGAATCTCATGTTGAAAATATAATTAAGGATATTGGCCTTTCTTCTTATTGGTATAAAAAAGGATCTATTCCTTTCAAATTGTCATTATTTTCTCATATAGATGAAGTTGAAAGTGATGGTTTTTATCCTCTTTTTTCTGCCCTCTCAGAAGAGCAAGGTAAAGTGAATGAGATGAATTTTAATTGTTTGAAGATGTTTAATGATTTATTTCATAAAACCGCACTTTATATTATTGATAATAATGTAAGAATTCCAGGATCCATAAAAGGAAAAGAAATACATATCGTAAAAATAAAGAACTTAGAAGAAGTTGATGATGAGGAAGAATTTATTGAACTCATCCAAGACTCTTGAGGAGAAATCAGTATTGATTTGTGGTATAGACGAGGCTGGTAGAATATAATTCCTCTCGAATTTTATACCAAAAGGCCCCGTTATTGGCCCTCTTGTCTTATGTGGAGTTTGTTTTAAACCAAATAATCTACCTTATTTAGCTGAGATTGGTGTAAAAGATTCAAAGAAATTAAGTGCTAAAAGAAGGAGTACATTAGCAAAGTTAATTAAAGATAAATGCCATTCTTTTAAAATCCTTACAATTGCTCCCAAAGAAATTGATCAAAGGGAAGATATAAAAATTACATTGAACAAGTTAGAAGAATTAAAAATGGCAGAAATTATTAGAGAGTTAAAACCAAGCTCTATTTATATTGATGCAGTAGATGTAAATGAAGAAAGATTTAGAAATTCAATATTAAATCTACTAGATTATACCCCTAAAGAAATAATCTCAAAACATAAAGCTGATGATCTCTATCCTATAGTATCTGCAGCCTCTATTATTGCTAAGGATAAAAGAGACACTATAATTGATGAAATGAAGAAAAAATATGGAGACTTCGGATCAGGCTATTCCTCGGATAAAAAAACTACTGATTTCCTTAGAGAGTGGATAAAAAGAAATAAAAAAGCACCAGATTTCGCAAGAAAATCATGGGATACAATAAAAAAAATAGTAGAAGAAGAACTCTCTAACAAAAAAATAACTGATTTTTTTTGATTTCAATTTCTTTTTACTATTAGGATTATATGATTTGCAGCATATTTGTGAATATTTATACTCTCAAGGACACTATATCCTCCCTTTTCTAGAACTTTTTTTTCTTGAGCATATACAACTTCAGATTTCTGAATGCTATCGATGGATTGAGACTTTATTGCTAAAACTAAAAAACCATTCTTTTTAAGATAAAAATTACAATTATTTAATGCAATTTCTGCTTGATTGGGTTGAGAGACATCTTGATAAATAAGATCTATAGGAGAAAATATTGATTTAGCATAATTTTGCGGATATCGAGCATCATCTAATATTGGAATAATATTTTTTCTTCTGGTTGTATTCTGTATTAATTGTCTTATACTTCTTTCTGCAAATTCAACAGAATATATCACACCTGATTCTGCAATATCAGAAATGTGAGAAACGGTGGTACCAGACGAGGCTCCTAAATATAAGCAATTTAAATCTCCTGATAAAAAATCACTTCTAGGATTTTCCAATAATAATGCTGCTAGCTTACTTCTATAAGGATCCCATTCTCTATACTCCTTTCCTTTATAAGATACTAATTTTTCGCCATAAATTCTATTTCCTTTATCTAGATTTTTTGTATAAAGTTTCATCTTTCCCGTAGGTCCAGATATAAAGACATTATAAAATTTTGGATGATTCCTCAATTCTATTTTAGACATCTTTTAGTTTAATTCCTCATCTTCTCTTTTTTGGTTTTCTTTTTTTAATTTGTGTAGGTTCCGTTTTAATAGGTGGATCTGGATATTTTTCTTCAATTTCTTTTATTTTTAGTTCAATCTCTTTTGCTATTTCATTTCCTATGAATTCTCCACTAAAATAATCTACTTTGGCAGCAATACCAATTTTCCCTGCGACTACCCTAGCTATCTTGCCTCTATGATAATATTTACTTCCCCGGATTTGGTTCCATTGAAATATTAATCCATGTTTCGGTCTTTTTTCTCCAGTTTTGAGGAAACGATATAATGCTTTCTCAGCACCTAATAGTTGAATCCTAGATGCGGGCATAAAAGCCAGTTTTTTTAAACCTCCTGCTTTCGCAATTAATTTAGATCCTATTAGAGATCCTATAACCGAATTTATATTAGGAGCAGTTTTTTCCATTAATTCTGTTAAAAAATCTTCTAATCCTTGACGATATGAATCTAACGATACAATTTGAGTTGCATAATCTTGAACTATTTTCATATCAAAATTAGCACCCATAGATTCTGAAGCATATTTTTGTAAAATTTTGATTTTATTATCCTCAATGTCAAAATTATTTTTAAGATTTTCATAACTAAATCTCTCTCTTATTCCTAAAAAAGAAATAAGTTTAGCTAAAAGAATATTATCCTCAACTACTTTATCTGTCAATTCAGGGAAATGTAATCCATACCACTCTCTAAGATGACTAGAAAATAAGCTAATTGATTTCTTAATCACATCTAAAGTATTGACTATCTGAATGATCATATTATCAGAATGTCCACTTGCCTCACTCACCTTTTTTTTGGTTAATTCTTCGCTTATTTCTTTGTACTGTGCGAGGATCTCATTTTTAGATTTTATTATACCAACTTTTTTTAATTGCGATTCTAAATTTAAACGAAAATTTTTAAGTTCGAGTGAAAAACGTTCTAATACTGCTTTATGTCCCAATACTTGTAATGTTAACGTCTGTAATTCTTTATTATCAAATATAAATTCATCAAAACCAGAATTTTTCAATTCTAATAGAAATTTTTCATAAACGCTCTGAATTTTTCCATCATTAATAGCGTTGTAAAACTCAATTATTTTATGTTTTTGATTTTCAAAGTCAATAAAACTCAATATATTTCCAGATTCATCAAATGCAAAGATTCCAACAAAAGTATCAGCTATATATGACTTCATTTTTCTGATATGATTCAGAGTTATTTCTTCTTCATTAATAATTATTATAAAATTATAATCATTATTTTCTTAAAAAAATGCTTGAAATAAATCTCTCCGGTTTAAAATTAAAATCACCACTTATTTTAGCCTCTGGAATTTTAGGAGTGTCTTTTTCTTCAATGAAGAGAGTAATTGATGCTGGAGCTGGAGCCATCACAACTAAATCCATTGGTCCAAATTCAAGAAAGGGTTATAAGAATCCTTCTATAATTGAAATCTATTCTGGAACTTTTATAAATGCTGTTGGGCTTGGGAATCCTGGAATAGATAATTTTCTCTCAGAAATAAATGAAATTAAGAAGTATAAATTTCCACTAATCGTGAGTGTTTTTGGGGCTACTAACAAAGAATATCTTGATGTAGCTTTGAAGGCAGAAGAAGCAGGTGCCAATGCTATTGAAATTAATATCTCATGTCCTCACGCAGAAGTTGCTTCAATTGGCATTGACAAGGATTTGACATTTGAAATTGTCAAATTTCTTAAAAAAAAATTAAATATACCTCTTTTTGTAAAATTAAATCCAAATGTAACAAATTTAAACGAAATCGCGTTAGCTGCTGAAAAAGGTGGTGCTGATGCAGTAGTAGCGATTAATACATTGACAGCTATGGCAATTGATGTTAATACAAAAAGACCTATCTTATCTCATGGAAGTGGAGGTCTTTCTGGAAAAGCAATACATCCTATAGCAATTAAAAAAGTATATGATTTATATAAAATTTTAAAAATTCCAATAATAGGATGTGGTGGAATAGATTCTTGGCAAGATGTCGTTGAATTTTTTCTCGTCGGAGCCTCAGCAGTACAAATTGGAACAGCTTTATACCTGGGTGTGGATCTTATTACAGAAATCAATGAAGGTATGGTTAAATATCTTAAATCCAATGATTATAAATCTATAAATGATATAAAAGGCTTAACCCATCAGTTTAAAACTCAAGAGGTGCCTGATTTTGACTGAAAACACTATTCACATGGTAAAAATAAATCGAATTATTAATGAGTGCAAGGATGTTAAAACATTTATGTTCCATAACTCAAAAAAAACAAAGCCTAAACCAGGTCAATTTGTAATGGTATGGGTTCCTGGTGTAGATGAAATACCAATGTCTATTTCAGCATATGATGACGCAAATAATTGGGCTATTACTATAAAAAAGGTTGGGGATTGTACCGAAGCATTACATAATTTAAAAATAAATGATTTTCTTGGAGTACGAGGACCATTAGGAAATTCCTTTAATAAACCAGTAAATAAAAATATGAACATCTTTCTCATCGGTGGGGGTATTGGAATGGCACCACTTAGGTTTTTAGCGTATGATCTTAATATATCAGGTTATGAATTTACAATAATTCAAGGAGCTAAGGTAGAGAGCAATTTAATCTTTATGGACGAACTATATGAACATGATCACAAAAATTCTGAGTTTCATGTTTGTACAGATGATGGAAGTTATGGTGAACAGGGAGTGACAACCGATATTTTTGAAAAACTCATCAAAGATTACACTTCGGAACAACTCAGAAATACTGTTGTGTATTCCTGTGGACCTGAGACTATGTTGTTTAAATTATTTCAAATATGTAGAAAACATAATATTGAATTTTACGCAAGCCTTGAGAGGATAATGAGATGTGGTTGCGGGATATGTGGATTGTGTGCTCTAGATCCATTAGGACTTTTAGTTTGTAAAGATGGACCCGTTTTTGACTCCAAGCAATTAAATAAGATTGAAGATTTTGGAAAGTTTAAGAGAGATTTCACTGGCAAAAAGATTTTTATCTAATTATTATTCTAGGAAAAACCTCAGAAGCATTATTTGTTGTTTTTAATCATAAAGTATAACTTACATGATGAATTTCAATTATTCTAAGTTTTACCATATTCTTCTAAATTTATTTATAATTTTTTAGAAATGAATTCTCGCGAAAATATAAACCAAGAAATTAATAAAAAAATCGCACGAGAAGTAATTGACTACTTGATTAAGAATCCAGATACTATTCGTGGCAAAATTACTAGTGTTAAAGCAAAAATAGGTAAAAAATATAATATAGGTAAGGTAATTAAAAATGCCACTATTCTAGACTATGCCACAGAAGAAGAAAAGGAAAAAGTTGCCCAAATTCTTAAAAGAAGAAAAACTAGAACACTCTCGGGTGTATCTGTGATCGCTATTATGACTAAACCACTTCCCTGTCCAGGAACTTGCATTTACTGCCCTGGTTCTGATTCACAACCAGAGGAAAAAGTAGCTCAATCATATACTGGTAAAGAACCAGCAGCTATGAGATCTATTCATAATAATTATGATCCATATCTTCAAGTTCAAAGTAGGATAAAAGATTTAGAAGCAATTGGACACATTGTTGATAAAATCGAGTTAATTATAATGGGAGGTACCTTTTTATCAACAAATCCACAATATCAGAAATATTTTGTTAAAAGAGCATTAGAGGGAATAATAGAACAAAAGTTAGGAAGTTTAGAAGAAGTTAAGAGAGTAGCTGAAAAATCCAAAAGAAGGGTCGTAGGTATTACTATTGAAACGAGACCAGATTATTGTAAAGAAACACATATCGATAATATGTTAGATTTTGGAACTACTAGAGTTGAAATTGGTATTCAAACCATTTATGATGAAATCTATGATTTAGTTAAAAGAGGACATACAACTTTTGACAGTATTGAAGCCATAAGAATTACTAAGGATGCTGGATTAAAAATCAATGCACATATAATGCCAAACTTGCCAGGCTCTAGCCTAGAAAAGGATTTAGAATTATTTGATAATTTATTCTCTAACCCTGAATACAGACCTGATATGTTAAAGATTTATCCAACATTAGTAATCAATGGGACTGAATTGTATGAATGGTGGAAAGCTGGAAAATATTCTCCATATCTAGACGAAGATCTAATCGATCTAATTGCTAAGGTTAAAACGAACCTTCCCCCATATGTGAGAATTCAAAGAATTATGAGGGATATACCTGCAACTTTAATCGAAGCTGGGTGTAAGAATAGTAATTTAAGGCAATTAGTACAAGAAAAATTAAGGGAAATGAAAGAAAC
>JAHQWY010000368.1 GCA_029856445.1 Promethearchaeia archaeon | reverse complement strand
GAATAGATAATAAAAGTTAATTTGTATAATACAAAAATCCTTATATAAAAAAATAAAAATTAGCTTATTTATAATTAATTAAACAAAATTTCATTAAGACAATTGTCTAACACGGTAAGGATAACACTCTAAACAACTAATACAGTTGATTGTGTATCAACCCCCCTATTTTCCTCTCAAAAAGTTCATAGGGATGTCTTTTTAAAAGGATTTAAAGTTGATTATATTTTTCTATTTATATTGAAAGAAAGTAAAATCTATAGAAAGACTTTTTACTGATCGTATTTTTTTTTTTTCTTAATTAATCAGAAAAAAGGGATTAAATTTTGGATTATAAACTTTTTAAGAAAACATATCCTTATGTTTGCGATAAATGTGGAGAATTTGCCCATACTATGTATGATTTCTGTGATAAATGTGGAGCATCAGATACTTTAAGAAAGGCAGATAAAGAAGATTACAAGGATTACATTAAATAAATCTAAGAGTTACGACAAATTCACATTTTCTAAAAGCAATCTTATTTAACGATGGTATAGGACCAAGTTTTAATTTTTAAACTTAAGTATGAAAAATCTTTCTTCTTTAAAATGATGGAATATTTATTATTCTATTATCTAGCTATCAAAATTTACGTGAGAAAATGAATGATCAAATAAGTTTCAAATCTGAAAATGGGGTACTTCATATTATTTTTGACAGAGCAGAGAAGAGGAATGCTCTTACAAGAGCTATGTATGCAAGAATCGCTGAAGGTATAGAGATGGGTGAAGATGATCCAAAAATTAGAGTTATGCTAATTTACGGAAATGGGAAATGTTTTTGTGCTGGGAATGATTTAAAAGATTTTCAGGATCTTGAATGGGCACCAAGCACTAGACCATCAAGGAGTTGGACAGAATGGATCTTGGCAGCTAGGAAACCTATAATAGCCGCCGTCCATGGATATGCAATCGGTGTTGGGGTAACTATGTTGCTACACTTCGACTTAGTCTATGCTGCTGAAGGATGTAAATTCCAATTTCCATTCGTCAATTTGGGACTAATTCCGGAGTTTGGTAGTACTTTTAATTTACCAGAATTAGTAGGTCGTCAACGTGCTGCTGAATTATTTTATTTTGGGGAATGGTTTAGTGCAGAAGAAGCTAAAAAAATGGGAATGGTAAATAAAATCTTTCCAGAAAATGATTTAATTAAAGAAGTAACTCTGTTAGCAGAAAAATTAGCTGAAAAACCGCCAGAAGCTTTACGAAAAACAAAAGCGTACATCAAAAAGTATTATAATGAAGTTCTTGTAAAAATTATGCCAGAGGAGGGAGCCGAATTTGTAAGAAGACAGAGATCTCCTGAAGCTCAAGAAGCTTTTAAAGCATTTTTCGAAAAAAGAAAACCAGATTTTTCGAAGTTTTCATGAAATTTTATTTTTTCCTTTCTTTATACATTCTTAACTCATTCATAATTTGTTTATCTTGTAAACCAAGAGACTGAAGCAAAATATGTAATTGAAGTTTAGCATTCTTCGCATTAACTTTATTTGCTAGGTGTAATGCTTTTATAAATTCATTTTTAGCTTCTTTAAGTTCCCCTAAATAAAACAAAGTCTCTCCCACATAACCTAAACCTTTAATAATTAGCTCAACATAATTAGATTCAATTGCTATGTTAGTACCCTTCTTAAAATTCCTTAAAGCTTCTCTTTTATTACCACTTCTTTTTTCTAGAATTCCAAGATTGTAGTAGGATGTAATAATTCCTTTAGAATCATTTATTTCTTTAAATGCTTTTAGCGTTTTCCTGTATAGCTCAAAAACCACATCCCATTCTTCATTTTTCTCATAAATGTAAACTAAATTTCCAAGACAATCTAACAAATTATAGATATCATTATTATCAGAACAAATAGCACTACAATCCAAAAAAATATCACATGCTTCATCCAATTTATTTAATTTTATTAGACTGTTACCGATTCCTTTTAAACATGTAATTTGTTCTTGAATTTGTAATAAATTCTCATATATATTATATGCTAGTTCATAATTCTTGATAGATTTCTGATATTCGCTCTTTTTATAAAATAAGGTCCCTAACAATCCATAAACAGAAGCTTGGCCTAACCTATCTTTTTGCTTTTCAAAATGTTTTAAGCAGATTAAATAATTTTTCTCTGCATTAGAAAATTGTTCTAATTGTAATTGAATTAAAGCGATATCGCTTAATTCCTTTATGTAATTTGAGTCTTTACCGATTTTTTCTAAATGTTCAAGATTTTCCTGCTTTTTATTTAATAAATCTTGTAATTCCTCTTTATCAAGCTCAGTTTCATTATTTGACATAAGATTACAAACAAAAATTAGTTCCTTTACCTAATCTCATTATAATATTTTTTCTAAAATTTCTGCTACGCTAATTACATACTGAAGACATTTTTTATCAAATAAATTATTTTGAGCGTAATAATTTTTTCCTTCAGGAGTATTAATATCACACTCTAGTAATTCTTTACAGATTACTGAGCCATTTATTTTTTGAAATCGGTCTGAGAATTCTCGTATAAGTTGGTATGTATTTTCTTTCAATTCTGTATTCCCCTTTATTCCCATACCATATTTTAACCCAATAATCATAAAAGCTGCAGAGACAGCACCACATGTTCTCCCATATCGAGCCATCCCACCTCCGAAACCTGTAGCCAATTTTAGAGCTGTATCTCGATTTATTCCGTATTCAATACCATATGTACCTAATATAGATTGAGCACAATTAAAGTTACCCTTAAAGGAAGCAACAGCTTCTTCTATTCTTGACAATTTTATTCTCTTCTTTTTGGTTCGACACTTATAAACTAAATATATAAGAAATATAAAATTTCTTATCTATTATATATTTAGAGAAATTTTTCAATAGAAATCGAACAGAATAGGTGAGTATTTCTGAAGGTAAAGGCAAGGTTATGGGAAAGTTTAGATAACAATAAAACACAATGTCATGTTTGTGCAAATGAATGTATTATTTTACCTGGAAAAGTAGGGATATGTCGAACGAGAAAGAATTTTGATGGAGAACTTTACACCTTAATTTATGGATCCCATATTTCTACTGGAAGTTTAGATCCTATTGAAAAAAAACCACTCTATAATTTCTGGCCAGGTGCCACAGCTTATTCAATAGCTTCAATTGGATGCTCTTTTAAGTGTCAGAATTGCCAAAATTGGTCTATTTCTCAAGCTAATCCAACAGACAATGGAAGAAATGGATTTTATGATCTTGAGGGTTATCAGGGACGAGGAATGTCATTGGTGGAAATGACACCAGACCAATTAGTAAAAAAGGTTATTAAAAGCGGAGCAAAAACTTTAGCATATACGTATAATGAGCCCTTAATCTGGCATGAATGGATATTGGATACTGCAAAGTTATTTAAAGAGAAAGATATCAAAACCATATTGGTTACAAATGGATACTCTACTTTGGAAGCTTCTAAAGAACTAATAGAGGTAGGGATTGATGCTGCAAACATTGATATTAAAGCAATGTCAGATAATTTTTATAAGAAAATATGTGGTGTTACATCTGTTAAACCGGTTTTAGATACAGCAAAATTTTTCAAAAGTAATGGAATGCACGTTGAGATTACAAATTTAATTATCCCTGA
>JAHQWY010000367.1 GCA_029856445.1 Promethearchaeia archaeon | reverse complement strand
GCTAGTATTGGATTACGAGTGGGGATTCTCGATGTAGATATTACGGGTCCAAATGTATTGAAAATGCTAGGAATTCCTCCAGAACTCAAACCAATGGTTGATGCAGAAGCCAAAAGATTTTATCCTGTGAATGGACCCTTAAATATGAAAGTGATGAGTATGGCCTTTCTCATTGAGAATTCAGACTCACCCGTTATCTGGAGAGGACCAATGAAAATGAGTGCAGTAAGACAATTTTTGGGGGAAGCAATATGGGGAGACTTAGATTATTTGATTTGCGATTTACCTCCTGGAACATCGGATGAGACTTTAGACATTTTACAGCTTATACCTGAAGAGAATATCATTGTTGTTTCCACTCCACAGGAGGTTGCATTAATGGATGCGAGAAAAACCATAAAAATGGCTCAGATCATGGAAAGAAATGTACTTGGAATTATAGAAAATATGTCAGGATTTAAATGTCCTCATTGTGGAAAACATATTGATCTCTATCCTCCTGGCGGTGTTGAACAAACAACGAAAGATTTCAATATTAGGTTATTAGGGAAAATTCCTTTTGAATTAGAAGTAGGAATTCAAGGTGATGAAGGATTACCCTTTGTTATAAAGAATGCAACTGATGATAGCGGGAAAGCTTTTAGAAAAATTGTTGATGAAATCCAAACGATATTAAACAATTAAATTTTATATGATTTTAAAATAGTTGATTGGGGTAAAATGCCATTAGATGATTTAGATAAATGGGTACAAGATATTCAGAAAGAAATAATAGAAGAAGCAATAATGCAATACAATGAACATATAGTTGAGTTAATACAAAATCCAAAGAACTGGGGGAAACCGAAAAACGATGACATAAGTGTGTGGCATGCATATGAGGGACCATGTGGTGATACAATGCATTTTTTTTTAAAAATAGAGAACGATATAATTGAAAAGGCTCATTTTATAACTGATGGTTGTGGAGCGACAGTAGCAGCAGGCAGTCAAACAACAATGATGATAGAAGGTAAACCATTGGTATATGCCGAGAGTTTAAAACCAATTGATATTGATAATGCTTTAGGTGGTTTACCTAATGACCATAAACATTGTGCTGAATTAGCATTTAAAACGCTAACCCGCGCTATTGAGAAATATAGGTATAAAAATATCACTAAATATAAATAAAGGATTATGAAATATATCTATGGTCCTGTTCCTAGTAGGAGATTAGGATATTCATTAGGAATTGATCCAATCCCTCCAAAAACATGTAATTACCAATGTATATATTGTCAATTGGGAAAAACAACTAACTTTACTAATTCTAGAAAAAATTATTACCCCAAAAATGACATAATTGCTGAAATGGAACAAATTCTTAAGTTAAATGACAATGAAATAGATTATATAACTTTTGTAGGCAGCGGTGAACCTACATTATATAAAGATTTAGAAGAATTGATTTTAAAGGCTAAAGAATTATCAAAAAAACCAGTATGCGTAATTACAAATGGAAGTCTACTTTTTCAAGAAGATGTTCAAAGTAGCTTAATGTATTCTGATTTAGTTATTCCTAGTTTTGATGCGGGAGATGAAAAGTTATTTAAGAAAATCAATCGTCCTCATCCATCTATTAATTTCACAAATTTAATACAAGGATTGACAAATTTTAAGGAAATTTTTGAAGGTCAATTTTGGGTAGAAGTAATGATAATGAAGGGAATTAACGATTCAAAAGAAGAATTATTTAAAATTAAAAGGAACTTAGACTTAATTAATCCGGATAAAATTGATATCAATGTTCCGATAAGACCTCCCGTAGAAGATTGGGTAAAGATTCCTCATGTAAGTATTATCTCCATTTTAGATGAGGTATTCGAGGATTATTCCAATATTAATTATCCTGAAAAAGGAAAATTTAGTATTCATTCAACCAATTTTGAAAAAGAACTTTTAGCTATTCTAGAAAGGCATCCAATGAGACAAAATCAGATTATTGAAACATTTTCTTCATCTATTTTTAATAAAGAAAGAATTATATCAGAGTTAGAAAATCTCAGTACAAAAAAAAAAATAAAAAAAATTATATATAATGAACAGATTTTTTGGAAAATACATATAGATTAGAAATCAAATTTAAAATTTAAGAAGAAAGAATTATTATGATAATATTATTAGTTCTGCTTTTTAGCATTATCGGTAGTATTGGAGCAATAATTACGGCCGGAATTTTTCTCATTTTTAAGGATAAAACACAGCAAACACTTATACCTTGCTTAATTTCTTATGCTATAGGAACTTTATTAACAGCAGCATTACTGGGGATGATACCAAAAGCCTTATCAAGAATCAATCCCACCTTAACTATGCTATTTGTTTTAATTGGCATCATTAGCTTCTTCCTCCTTGAAAAAACTGTAATCTGGCATCATTGTCATGATCATGAATGTGAATTACATAGCGCCCCAGGACCCATTCTTCTGATCGGGGATTCTATTCATAATTTTATGGACGGCATTGTAATTGCGGCTAGTTTTCTAATTTCTGCCCCTATTGGCATAATTGTTGGGCTCTCGGTTGTAACTCATGAAATTCCTCAAGAAATTGGCGATTTTGCCATACTTCTTGATAGTGGTTATACAAAAAAGAAAGCCTTTCTCTTTAATACTCTATCCAGTTCAGTGACTATTCCAGCTGCGCTTATTGGTTATTATATTTTGGAAATTATCAATACTCTAATTCCCTTTTTCTTAGCAATTTCAGCAGCGAGTTTTATTTATATTGCTTTAACTGATTTAACTCCAAATTTACATCGCAAAATAGGAGTAAGATATAGTTTTACACAAATAACTTTAATTATTGCGGGAATTGGAACAATAATTTTTATTCTATCGTTATAATTTTATTATTTTTTATAGTTGAATTTGATTTTTTTCATAATTTATTATTTCATTTAAAATTTCGAATTTAGAGACCTCTACGTCAACAAAATTATTGTTAAAAACTAAGGAGGGTCCTTTTTTCAAGTCTTTTTTTAAATAGATTTTGTCAGTTTTTTTTGATATTAACCATTCAGAAACGAGTATTCCTTTCCTCTTTTCTTCGTTTACAAACTTATTTGCTATAATTTCAAACTTTAAGAGCGTACCTTCTTGAAAATCTAAAAATCCAAAATATGAACATTCTCCATAATGTTCAGAAATCTTAGAATTTAAACCTAAATTGTTCTCTAAGGGAACCGCAATTGTCTTAATTATTTTTTCATGACTATGGATAATAATGATTATTTTGAAAATTTGTGGGAATTTTTTTTTAATTTTATTAGTTAACATATTTTTTAAATGATCTATTTGAAATAATGGGAAATCTTTAGCTAAACCTAATTCTAATTCCAAGAAAATATATCTCCCATAAGATCTTATTTCAATGTTTTCAATCTTTTTAATTTTCGGAGTGGTCTCAATTAAATGAAAAAGTTCTGTTCTATTATCAAAATCAATAACTGCATCAAGTAAAGTCTTTATTGAAGTAATAAAAATATAATAACCTCCCTTAATTATAAAAAAAACAATAAAAAAACCTACAATTGAATCTAAAAGGTAAAATTTCAAGAAAACTCCTAAAAAACCAATAAGTACAGAAACGGATATAAAAATATCAAATAGCTTTTCATTAGCT
>JAHQWY010000053.1 GCA_029856445.1 Promethearchaeia archaeon | reverse complement strand
CAACTCTAGACTTTCATATGGGCAAATTAATTTCGAAACTTGCCAAGAAGAAAGTACAAGAAATATCCCAACATATGATTGAAGAAGGACAAAATTTGAAAAAGATTTTAGAGAAATCTTTATCTTAATATAAATCTAAATTTTAGAATATGAACGAAAAAACTATAAATAATTTAATCGGGGAAGCAATTGCATCGCAATATGATAAAATTTGGGAAATGATGTTCGATGCTATTTATAATGCTCCTGATGAGTTATGGAAATACTTCAAAAATGTTTGGGGTTATGCATGGAACTCATTTCACGTGGTAGAAGCAATCTATTTTTTTACCCTTGACGATCCCAAGGGGATGATTTGGGGCGAGCGTGCAAATATAAACTGGGAAAAAGATAAGGGGATTAAGTCTTTAGAAAAAATGGCAAAAATACCAAAGGTATTAGTTAGGGAGTTTATTGATGAGATTAGAGATAGCTGGCGTACAAAAATAAAAGAAAAACCCGATGATTATTTTTTGTCTAAGGATGATTTCGGTAGGTTTACGTCGAATTTAGAGCGACACATATATTCTATTAGACATGCGGCTCATCACATCGGTGAGTTGAATAAAGAATTACGGAATTTTGATGCTAAAAGAATTACATGGCAATAAAAAATCATTAAAACACTTCTTAAAATTAATAGTTTTTAAAAATATTTATCAATTTTGGAAGTTTTATAGGCTGTGATGACTATTTTAGAACTTTCATCGTTATAATAAAAAACTCGGAAGAGATATTTCTTTTTTACTTTATGAACGATAATATTTCCAAAAGAATCATTTGATTTTTTTTCAGGATTATTAATCGTATCAATAATTTCTTCTTTTGTAATACCTCGGATCTTCATTCGTTCTAAAGCATGTTTAGTGAACTTTATTGGCATTGTGCTAATCTCGGAATTAATTCTTCGATATTCATCTGAACGAGATCATCAAGATTTAACTTTCTCTCTGTATAATTTAGAATCTCTACACCTACGATATTATCATTCTTGCCATAATCGATTATAATTCCTTCTGCTATTTCATCTGAATTTGAGATTTTTTCACTTGAAATTCGAATGTAGAGAGCATTTGCCATCTTATCAAAAGAGAAGTTCATAGTTATTAAAAAGGAGTAATTAAATAAATATTTATTCTATAATAATGAGATTAAAAAAATTTAAAATGAAAAAGTTAGATTAGTTATAGTAGAATTTAATTTCTGATTATTCCTTGAGACTCGTGAGAAGTTGAATGGCTTCAATTAAGTTTGATCCAAACGTTTTTGTTCTGTTTTCTCAAAATCTATTTGTTCTTGACCTTGACAGCAACAAGAACATGATTCTTGTTCCGGTTGAATTTTGATTTCCTTTATTTGATGAAAGTCCTCGTTTATTTTTATCACCTCCAATACTATACTTTTTATAGTAAATATAGATACTAAAGTATTTAAAATGTCAAGTATTGAATAATATAGCGGATAGTAAAATGGTGAGACACTATAAAAAAAGTAAGTAATGATGGATGTAAAGATACGGGTGAGCTTGATTTTTGTTTTTGCCCGGTTGAGGGGATTATTGATGTTATAAGTAAAAAATGGGCATTGGTTATTATTGGTACAATTAGCAATTTTAAAAAGCTTAGATTTAATGAATTATTGAAAAATATAAACGGCATATCTCCAAAAGCGCTTTCAGATAGATTAAAAGAATTGAATGAAGCAGGGCTACTAAAGAGAGAATTTTTTCCCGAAATACCTCCAAAGGTTGAATATTCGTTAACTCAAGATGGTGTTGAAGTCAGAGACGCTATAATGCCTTTAATGGAATGGGCTTATAAAAAATCGATAAATGAAAATAAATAGTATACTTACTTCATTTTAACACATCATGAATTTAAATGGTTCAATAATGAAAAATCAAGAAGAAGAATTATATAAACTTGGATCAGATTGTTTAGACCAGAGAAAT
The DNA here is from genome assembly GCA_029856445.1 of Promethearchaeia archaeon. Classification (GTDB taxonomy): domain Archaea; phylum Asgardarchaeota; class Lokiarchaeia; order Sigyniarchaeales; family SOKP01; genus Loki-b32. The sequence goes on along the minus strand of JAHQWY010000053.1, from coordinate 12,997 downwards.
TATGTTGATGCTGAAATATATTTTAAAAAGATATTAGAATTAGATGAGAATCATGTTAATGCATTAAACAGTCTTGGATTGGTATTCTATTACACCAACAAATATTCCGAAGCAGAAAAAAATTTTAAAAAGATAATAGATTTAGACCCAAATTATAAATATGCTCGATATAATCTTGGAAATGTCTATTTTGTTCAAAAAAATTACACTGATGCGGAGATCCAATACAAAAAAGCCATTGAAATAGATGATAAGTACTTATACCCTCATTATTATTTAGGTCGCACTTACACAGAGCAAAAAAAATATGAAGATGCTGAATTCTATTATAAAAAAGTATTAGATTTAGACGAAAATCACATTGACACTTATTATTATCTCGCTCGTACTTACCAAGAACAAAAAAAACATGATGATGCAGAAAAATATTTCATAAAATCTATACAATTAGACCCGAATAAAAAATACACCCGATACAATCTCGGTAATGTTTATTTTGTTCAAAAAAACTACTCTGAAGCTGAAATACAATATAAAAAGGCACTTGAAATAGATGAAAATTATATATATGCGATTCACACTCTTGGCCGTACATACTTAGAATTGAAAAAATATGATGATGCTGAATATCAGTTTAACCAAGTCATTAAATTGGATAAGGATTACATTGATGCATGGTACTACCTTGGTATATTATACTTCAAAAAACAAGATTATGCAAAAGCTGAAAATTGGTTTAACAAAATAATCCAAAAACAACCAGATTATAAAGCAGTGAGTTATTACATTGGTAGAGTATACTTTTTTCAAAATAAATTTACCGACGCTGAAAAACCGCTAATTAAAGCTGTTGCACTAAATGAAAATGATATATCTTCGAATTTTTACCTTGGTATTGTATTTATTAGTCAAGTTAAAGATCCATCTACTTCAGTTTCATCTGTTTTTGATGAAGCAAACACTCTTAATTGTAAGAAGGCAATTCAATATCTAGATAAAGTACTAGAAATTAATCCAAAACATAAGGAAGCGTTGTGTTTTTTGGGATTTGCATGCATAATTTTGTTTTATTATGATAAATCGCAGAATCTTGCTGATAAAGCAATGAGTTGTGCAGAAAAAGCTCTCGAAATTGACCCAAATTTTAGCCTAGCATGGGGTTTAAAAGGAACCACAAATTTAGCATTAGGAAAAACACTTGAGGCTATCGAGTGCGTTATTCGCTCAAAGGATAATATTGCAATAGAGAAATTTCTAAAAGCCGCTTATTTATCTAATTACTCCAGAATTCAACCACAATGGAATTCATATAGAGATGGTAAGACACAAAGAGAGAGCCTAATTTCATCTATATCACGTGATGCGACGAAAGGGTTTGCAAAAGGATTTGCAAAGGGATTATTAAAAGGCTTTTTAGGTTTGTAATCCTATATTGAAATCAGACGCTAAATTTACCTTTCCATACCAATTTCATAAAAAAATAGGATAAAATTTAAAAAATCTCATCGATAACTGTTTTGAGTGCGGCGGGTTTATCGAGTTCTAACATTTCACTGGTGTTGACCGATTTCTTGAGAGCTTGCCAAATCTCTGAATTCTCTCTAATCGCTTTGGTAAACGTGTTTAGTTTCTGTAAGGCAGGATAAGATTGACCTTTGAATAAATAACACACAGAAAAATCTTCCAACGGTTTTAATAATATCCTATTCTCACCAAATTTAATACGATCAAGGCGTTCAGAAAACAATTCATCACCGAAAGACTCGAATGCAGACAAGAAACTACTTATAAGGTCTCCTTCAACTGTTAAGGTTTCAGAAAAGGCTTTTAAGAATAGTAGTGAACCACCTTGAGTGATAATTAAGAGCAATACCGGCGTTTCATCGATTACTTCTGATATAACTTGTTTTTCTTTCATTAATTCCATTGTTCTATCGATTGAAGCTAGCTCCATACGCTCAGATATGGACGCGTTCCTTTCCTTCATTTTCTCCCAGACTTCTTGCTGGTCAAGTAATTTGTCATGTTCATTGGATATTTCTTGAGCCAATCGCTGAAAACCGTACTTTTGGGCTAATTGTTGCGCTTGGGACAGGTATCTTCTGGCTTTGCCTGTATCAGCTTGGAGTAACTCTACCTTTGCTTGAAAAAATGTAGCTCGTGCAAACCAGAGAAAAGAATGCTGATGTTCAGCGATTTTGTGCATACGGGAAATTAGAGAATTAATATCCTCAAGAATTTTTGTATCATTAGATATGCCTAGCTCCTTAAAAAGTAATTCACATAATTCTAAAATTGCTCCGGTGGTGATTCCAATTGCAGTTACATCCTCTTCTATTACTTCTCTTAATAATTTCTCCGCTTCAGCCCAATTTGGATCTCGGGTATTATGAATTAAAAACCTACTTTTTTCACATCTATATAACTGGTTCAACAGCTTACTTCCTTCCCTCTCACTGACTTTTTGCATTTTATTCAGGTAATATTGAGCTTGATCAAATAAATTCAATCTAGCATTATTTCGTGTTAGGTTTCCAAGACAGAGACCTATGTAAAGATCAAACTTCAAATCTTCGAATAGTTCCAAACTTTCTTTGGCATATTCAATAGCTCTTTTGTAATCCCTATAGCCATAAAAATCAGCTAATTTTTGCAAACTGAAAGCAATCTGGTATTTTATATCTTCCTCCCTTGCAAGGGATAAACATCTTTCGAAATTCCTCAGAGCTTGGTCGAACTCACCCTTCATCGAATATATATCCCCCAAATACAATAAAGTTTGAAGTTTCGCAAAGATACGTGCATCCTTTAATGTTAACATTCTATTACCATACTCTAAGGCTTGGTCGAATTCTCCCTGCATAGTTAAAGTTTGGACAATTAACCAAATACTCTCTCCTATTGCGAATTCATCACCAAGTTCCTCTCGTATTTCCAAACTACGCAGAGAATAATTCAGTGCTTGATTAAGATCCGTAAGTAAGAGGCAAAAGCCCATCGCATGGAAAGATCTGGCAATAAGAGCTTTATTTCCGAGTTTTTCACGTATGTTTATACATTTTTTGGCATACTCTATGGCGGTTTCAACATTAGCAGAATATTTAGCAAAATATGCTAATATCTCATAGATCGCTGATATGAGGAGATCATCACCAGAATTTTCATAAAATCCCAAGCTCACCATATTAATCTCCACACCTTTTTTCAACTCATATCTCAATATGGATTCGATTCCCTTCACATAATTATATAATGCCCTCCTTCTATCATATTCTTTTGATACCTCTTTAGGAATGGATTTAAACAATTTTTCTGCTACTCCTATTTCTTCCTGAAATTGAACATTTTCTTCAAGATATGCCAAAGTACTTAGTCTCCAAATTGAGCTATCAAACGATTGAATAGCCGTTCCAATTTGCTGGGATTCCTGATAAGCATTTTCCAAAATCTCTATAGACTCATCATATTTACCTAACCACGAAAAGATTTCCCCTTTAAGAATCTGACAGTCTAAATTATCTCTGGGTGAAAGACTGCCACTTTCTTCAAGTTTGCGAATTAAATCAAGAGCTTCTTCAAACTTAGCTTTATCCCGGAGTTGCTTCACTCTTTTAATATCTACTTCTATTGAATCGAGCATTTTCATTCACTGATGTAGATCGGATTTAACAATTCATAAGAAGGTTTTGTTTAAAAATCTTTGTTATTACCCTCTCAGCATTAATTCGATTCAAATTTACAAGTTCAACTGGTACTCGTTAATTCATTTCAAGAAATTTTAAAAAGATTTATTGAACATAATTTCAATTTAATGATTTTTTGTCATTTCAAAGGAATTTTCATTGAAATCAGACGCTGAATTTAGCTTTCGAAATTATAATTTATATTCTACATTAGTTGCCTTCTCAATGTTCTTCATTGTTATTTTTTATTTTGAATTTGCCTTAAATGGTTTATGATTTCTGGATCCTCTGGATCTAATTCAAAAGCTTTCTGATATGCTTCTTTTGCTTTTTCAAACTCTTGATTATATTCATATGCGATACCCAAATTATCCCATACGATAGGATCATCACCTTCAATTTCAATAGCCTTTTTATATAGTCGGATAGCTTTTCCATACTCATCTTTACATACATACGTTAATCCTAGATTGGTTAAAATACCAGCATCATCGGGTTCATATTCTAAAGCTTTAGTATAGAATCTAATGGTTTTATCATAATCCTTTATATCATAATTCAATTCTCCTAAACCAAATAGATCATTAAGGCTTAACGCTTCAGTGCCATATTTTCCACCTATTTGATAAATACGATGTTCACATTTTCCCTCTTTAGAGTTAGTGAAAAATGACACAATATCTATTTTTGTTATCGTATCTCGGTATTTATATCCATTAATTTGAGCATACTCCTCTCCTACTTTCAGTTCTTTAAAAATGGGGAGTAAATCTACATAATGGAATATTATATCATCTCTTGTGCTTTCTCTTATATTTCTAAAATTGATGTTATGATTGACTAGCTCATAATCTAAAAAATGGGGAATGATATTCACGTTAATTAAAATTTCCCCAATTTGATTTACGTTAAAATCAGGTAAAGCTTCTCCTTCGATATATTCTTTTTTATATATCAATGATTTTGTTGGTGACATAATTCATTTTCTCATATTTACATTGAATATAATTTCACTTAGTAAATTCTTTCCTCCTCTGCATTTTAAGTTATAATTCATCAAATAGTACTTCCCATTTACCATTTTGAGCATAAATTTTTGCTTCCCTTAATACTTCAAGAAAAACTTTTAATTCTTTACTAGAATATTCATCTAATATAGAATATTGGGTATAAACTCGATCATATAGAAGTTTCTTTTTATCTAAAATGTTAATCGCTCGATTAAAGAAAGTCTTTACAGCTCGATCCCAGGTATGAATTTCCATTATATCAAAAATCGACTCAACTAGGCGTTCAATTAAGTATCCTTTAAAAGGTCTTCCCCAAGTGAAATTCCAGTATTTTATTAGGAGAATTAATTTTATTATGTTTCCATTCTGTTTTTTATTTAATTTAGAGAGAGCTTTTTCCTCCAATTTAGGATTAACTTTTTTAATTCCCCCCTTCCCATTAGGAATAACAAGATATCCATTAGGTAATTCAATTGCAGGGATACAGTCAAAAAGTATAGAAATACCCTGATAATCCATTCTAATGGGAATGGAACGCCTATAAGGTGGATTTTTTAGTATTTTCATGTTCATTCTATGGTAATATTGATAAATTTTAAGATGAGAATAAAGTAATTCGAACAATAAACTACCTATCAGATTATTTTGAGTAATAGGGGTATCTTTTTTAAACACAAAATACATATCAATATCGAACCTGTTTTTAATGAAAATCCCTCTATCAAAAGATCCATCGTACCAAAATCGCACTAAGGTGTATTTATAACTACCTGCTGACAAATAAATGTCAGACCAATAAGGCTTCTGATATTGAGAAATGTTCTTTAACTTATTATAGAAACCTTTTGCATTATTTCGAAGAAAGGACTTCTGATTCTCTTTAATTTTTAAGGAATTTATTAATTTATCTAATTTATTATGAATTCTTTTCAAATCAGATTATAAAGAAAGTATGTCTATTTAAATGTTTCTTATAGAATACAATTTTTAAATTAACTTGAAAAAACCACAGAAAATATCCTAGAAGATCCCACCGACAATCCCATTTATTATAAAAAACATAATTAAGAGAAAGACAGAAAAATTGAATTCAAAATTGATAAATCAGGATAATACTTTGGTTTTTATAAATTATCTGATTTATTTCAAAGGAATTTTCATTGAGATCCTACTCTGAATTTAGATTTTCCTTTTTATCACATGCACTTTTTCTATGACAAAATGACTTAATATATAGCAAAGGATGACTGATAAAGTAAATACAAGAGCTAGCTTTATAATAGGATAAAGGTTTAAGAAGCTAAATCCAATAGAGATAGTGATAAGGACTGGTGGATGAATAAGGTACATATGATAGGCGCTAGAGGATAGATTCCGTAGTATAGGTCCTTGCTTATCGTATTTTGCGTAAAAAACTTTAATCAAGACAAAAATAACTCCCATAGAAATGACATTATCTACCAAGGCAAAGATAAAAGCATGCAAATTGGCCCCTCCTGTAAAATCTACTAAATCTACATCCATTGTTATAGCTATAAAAAAATCGATATAAATTACAACAAGTGAAATTATTATTGTAATTAACCAGATTTTGACGTGTTTTTTGGATATCTTTTCGAACCAAAGATACCTCACACAAATAACACCAATGCTGAACATCATAAGATACTGAATGAATTGACCGCATGGTATTTCCAATGGACGTACATCTATAGGAAAGAATATACGAACTATAAAAGTAAGGCATCCTAAGCCAATCGCTAAAAGAAGTAAATAAGGATATCTTGGGATGGAATATTGATTTGAGATTTTTCGCTGTACTGATTCCAATTTCGTTATTTGACGCCAAAGAGTATAAAACGCAGTAAAGATTAGTAAAACCTTTAGAAACCACATAGGTCCCGCAAACGCTAGAAAATCAATGAAGTCGTGCAATGATAAAAATCTGCTGAGATAATAATCAAGAAGCGTTCCTTGTAATTTTGGGTTTTCATTCCAAGGGGGAAACCCTAATTGAGATAAGATATAAATAATAATAGGATTAATCAAAAAAACATATAAAAAAAGAGGGATACCAAGACGAATAAGTCGTTCTTTCCAGAAGTTCCAAACACCTTTTCGATCATAGCTTTTAGGGGTAAAATAACCTCCTAATAAGAAAAATAATCCTAAAAGTGAGGTTTGAAACACTCCGCCAATTGAAGCTAAAAAAAGGAAAAAAATATCGCTGACTGGATCAACTGGATTAGTCTCTTTATAATACCACCAACCTATCTCAGCATAAGTGACCATTACATGCCAGTAAATTACTAGAATCGTAAAAAGGACCTTAATATTATCAAGGAAAAGGTACCTTATCTTCTTAGATTCTGAATTCACGAGAATAAATCCTCTTATTTAATAATGTAATATAATTTTGATGAATTATAATATAAATATTATTATTTTTAGAACTCTTAACTTCTCTAAGTGCCAAATGTTTTCATTAACAAATTTTTAAATCAATTTTCATGAAAATCTGACTCTGAATTCATTTTTTTTTCCTAATTTAAAAGGAAAATGGCAATTTTACATTATGATTTATGAAAAAATATTATAGGGTTGAAGTTTAAATTATTTAAAAAGAAGTTCTTTAGTTAATTTGAAGAAAAATAAATATAGCTGGAGGTTAATTATGTCAAAAAAATATCATTTTGCGACCCCTTGCGGAGGGATATGCGATCCATGCTCTTTTTTTAAAGAAAAAAAATGTAAAGGGTGTTTAGAACATAAAGGTGATATATTTTGGGGAAAATGTGAAATATATAATTGTATCACTGAAAAAAATGTTGAGCATTGTGGTTTTTGCTCTGAATTCCCTTGTGAGAGACTTATAACTCAATACGATCCAAATATCCCGAAAGGAAAACAAGAATCCATCTTTCGTATTGGTCAATTAGCAATTAGAAAAAGAATTGGGACTGAAGAATGGCTCAAAAGAAGAGCAAATGGGGATTTGGTTTCCTTTGAAGAATAATTAAGGCTTTAATCATTCCCGTTGAAAAAAAAATTAATGTTTTTATAGATATTAACTTCTTATATTAATCAGAATCACTGATATTTTCAAAGAAAAAATAATTTATAAAAGAGGGTTATGAATTAGTATTATAATTTTGGGCGCATGTGGAGAAATTGGGAGATATATCGCTTTTGATCTGGTAAAGAGTGGATTCAATGTTACTTTGGCAGATATAAGGGAATTTGAAGGAAAAAAATTAGCTGAAAGGTTGGGTAGTAAGGCTATTTTTCAAAAATTAGACGTTATGGATTTTGAAAAGTTAGTTGAAGTTCTTAAAGATCATAAATTAGTAATTAACAACATTGGACCTTATTATATGTTTGGAGATTGGATTCCTCGAGCAACTATTCAAGCAGGAATTAATTATGTCGATATTTGTGATGATCATGATGCTACACGAATATTTTTAAAATTGAATAAATCTGTAGAGCGTGAGAACCTAACTTTTCTTATTAATTCAGGAGCATCAGCAGGACTTACAAACATAATGGCAAAAATTGGGGCTAATCAATTAGATAAAGTTGATTCTATTAGAGTGTTTTGGTTTGAAGATACTGGTGAAACTATCGGATTTGGGCAGTTGGCACACTGGGCTCACATTGCTATGGGAAAAGTTCCACAATTTATTAATGGAGAATGGGTTAATATCAAAGCATTAACTGATAGAGAGGTTGTAAAATTCCCTGATCCATTAGGTTCAGTTCCATTATATTTTGTTGGACATCCTGAGCCTGTAACACTCCCCATTTATATAGAAACAAGTGAAGCAATCTGTAAGGGAGGCATTCTACCTGAATCTGATATCTTATTAACCAAAATACTTGATAAATTAATTATATTTAAACATGAAAAAATTATGAAATTAGTATGTAAGTTCTTTCTGAAGATTTTCCCTCTTATCACTGGAAAAGTGGAGGAGAGAGAGATAATTTCTTCTTTTAGAACTGATGTTATTGGCTTGAAAAATCAGAAAAACGTCCATTTATCATATACGGTCATAGGACAAGTAGCGAAACTTACCTCAGTCCCCGCTTCAATATCAGCTCAAATGATTGTTAATAAAGAAATCAGCTCTTATGGTGTATTTCCCCCGGAAGGGTGTCCAGATTTAAATCTTGAACTATTTCAAAAGCAATTGAAGAAAAGAAATATTATAATATCAGAAAAGTCAATTTAATCAAAAATAGTTTTCTTATACTTTTCAGAAATATCAATTTTCTTTTCCTAACCAGTAATGTCTACGCGTGATTCAAATCTAGCAATTAACTCATCAATACGACTGTAATCATCTATTGAGATGGTAATGGCGTTATTTGGGCACACTCTCGTACAACGCCCGCATCCTCTACAGTTTTTTTGATTGATCCTTGCTTTACCTTTTTTCATTTTCAATCCGTTATTTATACAAACTTTAAAGCATTCCCCGCAACCAGTACATTTATCCCGATCTACTCTTACTTCAACACCTTCCATTCTTTTTGACGCTTGTCTAAAATCGGCTGGACCGTATTTACTTAAGGCTACTACGCAGCAACAGGAGCAGCAATGACAAATACTCATAAACTCATCCTCATAATCCAATACATCATATAAAACTGCATCAGCTCTTAGTTTTCCCATATGGGGAACTAAACCATTTTCAAAGGCTAATCGTTCTCGTTCTAAAGCTTCTTCTTTAGTTGCAAGATGTGCTCCGGGCCATTTAGATCTATCTATTTTACCAGCTCCTCGTCCCAACCAAGTACAACCTAAGGTAACATCATGATTCTTGCATTTATTGTGAGTACGACATGGACAATCCATTAGAAGGATGGTACCTGCCTTACTGATGAAATATTCTACGACTTTACGGGGGACAATTTGATCCTCCCAAGTACCTAAAGATATATTGACAGGTATAGCGGATCCTGTTTGGTTATCAAAACCATCGGGATACCTACGTTTTCTTACTTTACGTTTTATTATCGGTAATTTGGCGTGTTTAAGGCGCTTCTTAGCCTTTCTTGCCCATGGAGTGTCCATTTCAATTGGCTTTAGATTTTTCTTTCTTTTATTCTTCAACTTATCACCTTCTTCAAAAAAACTTAAAAGAAACTTATTTTATAGGATAAAATGTTAAAATTCAATTTTAAAATTAATTATATTTTTAATTTTAAAATTTTAGAGGTGAGAAGGATCATTTTAAATTGGTGAATTTTAAAAAAATGGAAACTATGAAGTAAGTTTCCTTTTCTCTAAATACTTTCCGTATTTCCACCAGCGATAACAAGATTTAGCCGCTGCTGCTGTCGATCGATATGCTACAAATCCATTGGGTAGAGATTTAGAACGAAATTCATTATTCAATTTTATCCCTTGTTCAAACATATTCATACCTTCGGAAACACACATTAATAATTTACCCGAATTTGGAGGTAAAGCGTTAGAAATTCCTTTAATATAATCATCTAAGCTATTTCCTCTTCTAAATACAAGAAATTCTGGTGAACTTGCCATTATTATGGAAGAAAATTGGGGTTCTTCCCCCAACATCTCAATTATTTTGAGAGTATGTTCCATCGTGTTCTTTCCTCCGAATTCTAATGGATTTTTTAAATTAGAGTTAACTTCTGGTATAAATTGGTTGATTTTTTGTGTCAATTCTTGCGATAAAAGGGGCATAACTAAACCATTCCGTTCAACTTCGTCAGTACTTTCCACCGCCGTACCACCACTCATTGAAAGTACAGCAGCTCCTAAGGTATCTGGAAAAGGATAAGTAAGAGATGTTTGAATCATATCTGTTAATTCCAAAAAATTGTCTACTAGAATTACTCCCGTTTGATTTGCCATTGCTTCCCATAATTTATAATTACCTGCTAATCCACCCGTATGACTCATAACTGCTTGATGACCAGTTTCGAATTGACCTCCTTTCCATATAATTACAGGTTTCTTTGCAGTTGTCTCTCTTAGCAATTGAACAAACTCGTTCCCGTCTCTTTTAATATTTTCAATATACATTGCTATTACCTTTGTTTCTGGATCATCTTTAAAATATTGAAGAAAATCAAGTAAATCTAAATCAATTTGATTACCAAGGGAGACAACTTTTGAAAAACTATACCCTAATGTATGTGAAATCATTCCATGAGAGAAAGCAATCCCCCCACTCTGTGATATGAAGGCTACCTTACCATTATTTTTTAATTCTCCAAGATCTTCTAAGCCTTCTAAATTAATAGAATCATTTTCTTTAATTTCGGGGTTGACTTCTTGTATTATTCTCATTGGCATTAAGAAAGTCAGTTTTGATTTTGGGGAGATCACCCCCATACAATTGGGACCAAGGATTCGTATTCCATATTTTGAAGCAACTCTGACTAGTTCTTCCTCTAACTTTTTTCCTTTTTTATCAAACTCAGAATCTAACTCCGAAAATCCACTGCTAAATATATGAGCAAATGGAACACCTTTTTTACCTATTTCTTCAATAATTGAAGGTGTTATTTGAGCAGGTACAGCTATTATTGCAAGATCAGCTGGTATTTCATCTGGTATGGAAGCCACAGAATCATAAAACTTATATCCCATTAATTCCTCGCCAGCATACTTCGAGTTTACAAGGTAAATTGGCTTCGGAAATTGAGCAGACTTCAATGAATAAACATATTGAGTTGCTCCAGATGGATTTTTTTTTGAAACGCCAATTATTACTACTGCTCGTGGATTAAAAAGCTGTTCAAACGGTATATTTTCTCTCGTGAATGGAAGATTTTTAACTGATATTTAATTTTCACCTTTTAATTATCCAAGATTTTCGATACATAGACTCTAAACAGTTGATATTTGAAAATTTTTTTAATAGTTATAACGCATTAGATAATAGTACATTACTTTTGATTTTTTCGATAATACGTTTAAAACATATTATTAATAAAATTACTAAAAGTGCAAATTGCTAGATATTTTAGTCTTATAATTATGAAACACTTATTTAACCTAAATTATTACACATAAATATTTATGATTCAGCTGAACGAACTAAAACCGGAACAGATCGCCAGTAAACTGATAACCTATTTAAGAGAAGAACTTCATGATTCTACAATAGATTATATATCCCCCTTAACTCCATTAAAGGGTGGATTTGAAACCTTCATGTATTACTTTAAGCTTAAAAACACTAAAGATGAACTGAATCAGCCTCTCGTATTAAGATTATATCCTGAATATTATGGGTCTGATAATGCAATTTGGGAAAGTTGTATACAGAATGGCTTAGCAAATCAAGGATATCCTGTTCCTAAAGCACACCTGATTTGCACTAACAAGTTGATACTTGGTGGTGCATTCTTTATTATGGAATTCTTAACAGGTAAGCCCATGATGATAGCTTCTAAAGATATACCCACAATACTGGGAAAAACCCATGCAGCTCTTCATAGGATTGATCCAAAATCATTGATCAAGGCTCTAAAACAACGAGGTTTTAATAAAAACCAATATCTTTATACCAAAATACTTGATAATGATTTAAAAACCGCAAAAAAATCAGAATTACCATGGATTCTTGACATTGTAGAGTGGCTTATAAAAAATCGTCCCCCAGAACCGAAGAGTCTCGCAATCTGTCACGGAGATTTTCATCCATATAATATTCTTATGAATGAGGGGAAAATAACAGGCGTATTAGATTGGGGTGGCACTCGAATTGCCGATCCAGCTTTGGACATCGCTAATACGATTAAGTTAATTACAATATTTCCTAAACATTTTCCCTTAGGCCCGGAATATGAATCAGTTGATTCAGATAGATTCTCAAGACAGTACCTAGATACATATCAAGCACAGTTTCCGATAGATAAATTAAAAATAGATTACTACGGAGTTGTACGAAGTCTTGATAGTCTCTTAACTGGTTTAAGAGGGAATCAGGCAATGCGCCACCCTCCACTTGTAAGAGATTTACTCAATTTCATTCATGAAGTAACTGGAATACGAATCCCTGAATCATTAGAGCTCGATATTAATCTATAACGAAATTAATACTTCTTTATTAATGAATACTGGCAATCTTCGATTTTAGGATTATGTATACCAACAATAATAAAAAAATGTTTTAATTGAATAATTAATTTGATTTTTTAAGGTGATATTTTGACTCAAATCGACTTTTTCGAGAAATTGTTTTACCCAAAAACTCTTGCCTTTATAGGTGCCAATCCAAGAAGAATTTGGCATTTGGGTGGTTACATAAACAGATT
>JAHQWY010000366.1 GCA_029856445.1 Promethearchaeia archaeon | reverse complement strand
TTTTTTCAAAATATGAGTCCAGAAGAATTGGAAAGACAATTCAGGAAATTGATGAGAGAACAGGATGGAGAACATAATTTTGGAAATTTATGGATTGGTACACAAGGACAATCGAAATTTGGCCATTCAGGGTTGAATATAGAGGGATTTAGAATTGCTGGTGACTATGGCATGCAAAACGCTATGAGGATCGCTCAGAAACGGATATTTAAAGATTATCGCAAAGACTTAGTCATAGATACACGCCGAATCAAAGTTGCATTAAAACGTCTAAGAAAATTAGACGAGATTGGGAAAAAAAATGAGTTAGATCTTCCAAAGACAATCCATGAAACTGGGCGTAATGGGGGTGATATTGAGCTGATCTTCAATAAAAAGAAAAAGAATAACATAAAGATTTTACTATTGATGGACGTCGGTGGAACGATGGATATTTATATTCATCAAGCAAATCTTTTATTCTCTGCTGCGAATAATGTATCTCATTGGAAAGATTTTAAATACTATTACTTTCATAATTGTATTTATAATTATTTATATGAGAATGCTGCAAGAAACACAGATGAGGCTATAGAATTCGAGGATTTTCTAAAAAAATATGATGATTCTTATCGAGTAATAATAGTGGGAGATCAAACAATGCATCGTAGCGAATTAGTTACTCCACATGGTGCTATTTATGATGATGCAAGTAATAAGAAACCAGGGCTATATTATATAAATGAAATTGCCAAACATTTTAAAAAAAATGTGATTTGGTTAAACCCAGAACCAGTTAGAGATGACTGGATGACCTGGACTAAAATGAAAATTGCACAAATCATTCCAACATTCCACTTGACTATTGGAGGTATTGAAAACGCAATGGATTACTTAAGAACTGGTGGGAAAAATCATTATACCACAGTAGATATTCTTAAAGATGTTCCTCTAGCTTTATTTTAAAAATTATTAGAAATTTTACAGATAATTTTATTGATCTGAAATTGTTAATGATTAAAACATAAGAAACAAAAATGATATTAGTAAATAAGGGTGAAATTATAGAAAATTCTGTTACAACCAATATCGAATAATTATTATATTAAATTAATAATTTTAAAGAAAAAACTCAATTCCAAATGAAATTTATTTGCTTAATCAACAGTCTTCAGAAGCCTTTTTTTATCTGAATCACTCAAATTTAAAATTTCATTTATTATTTGAATAAAAATCTCTGTAAAATTTCTTTTGTTAAGAATATCTTTAATCTCAATCAACATATCCTGTCTTTGTTTTATTTCTTTCAAAAGTTCTTGGTTTTGTTTTAATAAATCCACCTGAAGCAAACAAAAATTAATTGTATCCGAATAAGTTTTACTCCCAGAAATTTGCTTTAATTTATCCAATTTTTTCTTAACAATATTACTTAATTCAATATTTGGCATTATTGAAGAGAAAAAATTGCTATTATTTAAGTTTAACTTCAATAGATTATCATTATAATTTACTTAATTCTACATCCCACTTAAAGCCCATCCTAGTTATATTTTTAAGCTATTATTACCATATTCTCCATAGAGAGTAAATAAAAAAATCAATTTTCATTTATCACATAAAAAATAAAATAATAGGATTATAAAAGGATTAGATCAAACAATATCTCTAAAGATATAGTCATAATAATATGTTGATTAAATGTCCAAAATGCGGACTTATATATTCTTATGTCAGGAATATATGTCATTTATGTAAAGATCATTCCTTATTTTTTGGTGCTTTATTTAACGGAGATCGAAGAGAATATCAATGGAATTGTGATAAAAATTCGATTCCTGGAGAATTGCAATGCAATTCTATCGAGTCAAAGACTAAGATAACCTCAGAAGATGTTAATATTATTTTAGAAGAAAGAATCGAACGCAAATGGAATTGTATTTGCTTATCAGAATAGTTATCAATGTTTTTTTATTTTACAGTAAATGAAAAAAATGATATACTTTGGGGTATATAAGCACGAAAGTGAATCTATTTTACGCAATTATAGCTAAAATTGAAATAAACGTTAAAAAAATAGGTTTAAATAGAGATAAAATAAGAAAACTTTAAAAAAATAGATAGTACATCAAATATTCTATATTGAATAGAGAAAAATAGCCTAATCAATAAAAATTATTTATAAATTTTATTTGAAAATGTTGGATAATAAAAAAGTAGATCGTAAAAAATTAGCTCAACAAGAAGTTCAAGTTACTTCCAATCAATTTAATATTTCTGAAATAGTAACAAAAGAAAGACTTATTGAAGAAAACCCATTTGAAATGGCAAAAAAACAAATCGATATAGTGGCAGATGAAATGGGATTAGATGAAAATTTAAAGAAGTTTCTTAAGAGAGTTGAGCGCTCACTTATCGTATCCATCCCAATTAAAATGGATGATGGTAAACTTGAAATATTTGAAGGATATAGAGTTCATCATTCAACCATTCGTGGGCCTGGTAAAGGAGGAATAAGATTTGCGAGTAATGTATATCTCGATGAAGTAAAAGCATTAGCTACTTGGATGACTTGGAAATGTAGTCTTCTAAATCTACCTCTTGGTGGAGCAAAGGGAGGTATTCGGGTTGATCCTAGAAAATTATCAAAGAATGAATTAGAACGCCTTACAAGGAGATACACTTCTGAAATAATCAATATTATCGGGCCTAATATTGACATCCCTGCCCCAGATGTAAATACTAATTCTCAAATTATGGCATGGATTATGGATACATATAGTATGAACAAAGGCAGGGCTATTCCTGGTGTTGTAACCGGTAAACCAATAGAAATTGGAGGATCAGTTGGAAGAGAAACTGCAACTGGTATGGGATTATTATATGTACTTGAAGCAATGTGTGAGAAACTGGATTTAGATCTTAAATCTCAGAGAGTAGTAATACAGGGATTTGGAAACGTAGGAGGTACCATTGCTGATTTATTATATAAAGAAGGATGTAAGGTACTTGCTATATCGGATATTACTGGAGGTATTTTTGATTCAGAGGGATTAAACATCGGTAAAATATTAAAATGGACTCGCAATGGCAATTATTTAATAGATTATGAGGAGGAGCGGTATGAATTAATTACAAACGATGATTTACTTGAAATAGAATGTGATATATTGATTCCTGCTGCTCTTGAAAATCAAATAACGGAAGCTAATGCTAAGAAAATTAACTGTAAAATCGTTCTAGAGGGAGCAAATGGACCTACTACTCCTAATGCAGACAAGATTCTATTTGAGAGAGGTATTCATGTGGTTCCTGATATTCTTGCTAATGCTGGTGGTGTTTGTGTTTCATATTTTGAATATGTCCAAGATATTCATGCTTATTTTTGGGATTTAAGTCGAATAAATAAAGAGTTAAAAATGATTATGTTGAAAGCGTTTGAGGAAGTATATAATTTGTCAAAATCTAAAAATATTAACCTCCGAACTGCTGCCTACATTATTGCTGTATCAAGAATCGTTAAAGCAATTGAATTAAGAGGTATTTTCCCATAATTCAGGAATAATTTTCCTGAAATGTTATTAACTATGTTATTATTATTTGAATACCTTTCCCCACCATTCATTTTTAAGGTAAATTGCAGCAATTCCAATTAAATCTGAAGTTTCAATATTTTGATGGTTTCCCTTTAATTCTAA
>JAHQWY010000365.1 GCA_029856445.1 Promethearchaeia archaeon | reverse complement strand
TTCCTTCTTGTCTCAGATTTCATAATTCATAAATTAACAGGTAGATTTTGCACCGATTTCTCAAATGCTTCACGAACAATGCTGTTTGATGTTTCAAATTTGAAATATTCCGATCAGATTGCGTCTGAATTAGAATTCGATTTAGATAAAATGCCAGAAACATTAGAAAGCGGAACTGAAATAGGAGAAATGATAACAGATGAAACATTATTCGATAAAAAAACTCTGGTGGTAACAGGTGCAGGAGATCAACAGTCTGCTGCTTTGGGAGTTGGTGTTGTTTCTCCAGGTGAAATGAAATGCACTACTGGAACAGGGAGTTTTATTCTAGCATTTTTGGCTAAACCAAATTTCGATCCCCAAAAGCGAGTTTTATGTAGTTGTCATGCTGTTCCAGGAACATGGGTTCAAGAAGCAAGTATTTTTACTTCTGGGGCAACTCTAAGATGGTTTAGAGATCAAATTGGTCTCGCTGAAAGTGAAATTGCAGAAGAGAAAGGACTTGATCCATATGAAGTAATGATTGCTCAAGCCGAAGAATCTCCTGTAGGTGCAAATGGTTTGCTATTAATACCACATTTAGTAGGAGCAGGAGCACCACACTGGAATCCCCATGCAAGAGGAATATTATTTGGATTTGCTTTAGGACATCAACGTAAGGATTTATATAGAGCTGTATTAGAAGGAGTTGCATTTGAAATTCGTAAAAATATAGAAGTTTTTAAAGAGATTGGAATAGAACCAAAGGAACTAAAATTAACTGGTGGAGGATCTCGTTCAGATTTATGGAATCAAATTTATGCTGATGTTTTAGGAATAACCTGTGTAAGAAATGTTATAGAAGAAGCAACCTCGCTTGGAGCTGCGATACTTGCTGCTTCAGGGGCAGCAATCTTTCCAGATATTACAAAAGCAGCAGAAAATTTATGTAAAATAGATAAGAAATGGATTTCCAATGCAGAGCGTCATAAACACTATGAACAACTCTATAATTACTCTTATAAATTGTACAACTTTTTAGAAAAAAACAATCTATATAAAGAACTAAGTGATATATCTACTTCTATAGACTCAAAATAAATCCCTTATTGCATTTAATAAATCAATCTACTTCATAATAATCAATTTTATATAGTTTAATTGTTATTTTTTCTTTAATTATAATTACATAGTGTTATTCAGACGAGATTTTCATCTATTGTATAAAAAAATAATAAATGAGTTGTGAATGATATGGAGGAAGTTTCTTCAAGCCCTACTAGTAAATATAATAAAACACAAAAAAAAGTCTCAGGAGCTTTCTATATTTTGATTGTTATAGCAAGTCTGGTTACTATCGGAGGAGCTGTTTGGACTGCTGCTGATATATTTATTGACCCCACTGATAAATGGGAATTATTCTTAGACCTAAATCTAGGATATAAAATAGCTATAGTTGGAGGTCTTTTAGCGGGATTATTCTTCTTATTAGTCTTCTTCTATGGATTGTTCAAAAAAACATCAAGGTCATTAATGGTATTTATTTACAAAAAAAGAGAACTTGAGACAAAATATAAAAATCGAACCGGTGTGAAAATCGCTGCAGGGGGATTATTAATAAGTTTGATAGGTATTTTAATTGGATTCATACTTGTTCCTATTTGGAACCTTATCATAACAGAACCAGAAGATTCAGGAACATTTTTTACATTTTTAGGAAGTACCGGACCATGGGTATTATTAGTGGGCACTGGTCTTTTTCTAATAATTGGTGTTTCTCTCTTTATGATATATTTTTGGAAAAATGGTTATTATTTAATTTTAAGACTTATAGGCAGCTTAGAAAAAGAAGATAAGTGAAAATATAAGAAACCTTAATTCTTTATCTTTTGATTTTTTTTAAATCAAAAATCTTTTACTCTTATATTTTTTTTATGTCATTTAGCTCATTTATATGATTAAATTAATTTGTTTGTTAATCAAATTAAACCTAATTAAAAAAATGGCAATTAAAGCTGGAATTGTTTTTTCCTATCTTCAATTACCAGATGTATCTCAATTCCCTTTTGTTATAAGTAAAAGAATGGATAATCGTTTTATACAGAAGGGATTATTTGTTTATACACATTCTAATGAAGGATTCTTAATTGGAATTATTGAACGTATTATCTTGCTAAATGAATATTTTAGTGATGCTTTAACAATTAAAGCGTATAATACTAATAATAATCCAAATATATTAAAAGGTCTTTTTCCAAGCGAAGATTTTGAATTTGCTATAGCTATTGTGAAATGTTTAGGAATAGTAAAATTTAAGAATAATTCAAAAACAAATATTGAAAAAATTATGAGGATGACGTATCCAGCAAGTCCGGGGAGAGAAGTATATATAGTAGAAGAAGATCTTCTAAATGAGTTTATAGGATTTGATAAAGACAAGGGATTAAATTTAGGTAAAGCAAAAGTTACTAACACTTATGCAAAAATAAATATGAATCGATTATTAAATAAACATTTTGCAATTCTTTCAATTTCCGGAGGGGGGAAAAGTTATCTCACCTCAGTTCTTATAGAGGAATTATTAAAAAGGGAAGAAGATTATGGTACTCCTGCAATAATTTTGTTTGATGTTCACGGGGAATATTTATATTTGAATAAGGTTCCTGAATTAAAAGACAGAGTGAGTATCCAGGATGTCTCATATTTTCAAATTTCTGTTCCAAAAATGCCATTATATTCCTTTAGAAAATATCAAGAAAATATTTCAAATGTTCAAATAAGAGAACTCGCGAAATTTATTAAAAAACTAAAGAAAGACGATAAAAAGAAAAATGGTTTCACAATAGGTGATATTATTGACCAACTTGAAAATGAATTAGATGGAAATAAAAATACACGGCAAGCATTAATCGGTTGGTTATCAGATTTAGAACGTTTAACTTTGTTTGGATCCCAAGAAAATCCAATCCTAGATAACATTATCGAAAAACAGAAAATTACTATTTTTAATCTTCAAAAAGAAATTAGTATTAGAAAAAAGCAAATTATGTTAGATTATATTTGCAACCGATTATTTAATCTAAGGAGATTAGATAAAATCCCACCTTTTTTACTAATTATTGAAGAAGCACACCAATTTTCTCCAGAAGCGGCTCATTCTAAAGCAATTTCTAAACCAATTATCGAGATGATTGCGAGGGAAGGGAGAAAATTTATGGCTTGTTTATGTTTAATAAGCCAAAGACCGAAAAAATTGAGTACTACGGCTCTTTCTCAATGCAACTCCAAAATGGTACTAAACATAAAAAATCCATATGATTTAAAACACCTTATGGATAGTTCTGAAGCAATTACAAAAGAATATGCTAATATGATATCAAGTTTAGGGGTGGGGGAAATGTTGATGATGGGAACTGCTGTAAATTATCCTATTTTTATAGATATTAGAGAAAGAAATTATAGATCAGAGACAGAGGAAATTTCATTAGCTCAAGTTTGTTTAAACTGGGAAAATAAACAATTAAAGTAAATCACTACTTAATCCTTCCCTTATCACGTTGTTACGTTTATTAAAAACTATCATCTTCTTATTCTTTGAGACACGGAAAACGTTTATTATTCCCATACTTTCCAACTTCATAAAGATTTCCTCTAAATATAAGGAATTGATATAAGGAAATTCTTTTTTAAGTAGTTCTTCA
>JAHQWY010000364.1 GCA_029856445.1 Promethearchaeia archaeon | reverse complement strand
CATTCTTTAACAATATTTAAATGTTCTACCAATTCATTTAATTGTTTTTGGTGGAAATAAAGCCTATGTTGAATTTCCCCTCTTTCGTATTCGGGAATAGTATAGCAATTCTTCTTACATATTGTTAAGAATTCCAAAGTGTCACTTACGATTCTATTGATAATTGGAACTATCACCTCTTTAGATTCTGGCTTTATTGAATTTTTTGTAAGGAGGTTTATGGTATTAAGTAAATTCTTAAAGATGGTGATATATGCCAATGAATTCATTGTTAGATGATATAAGGGTTTGTAATACTAGTACTATTCAGTGTTTTTAAACAAAAAAATAATATTAAAGGTGCTTTAATTAGATATATATGTATTTTTTGCTGAAAAAAAAGGATTAAGGAAAGTGAACGATGGATTTTGATGATATTAGAATCGAGAAGTTGAAACAGAAAATTATAAGGTTCAATGGATTAATGGAAGAGCTCTCTCAAGAACTTACTGCCATCATTCTTGAAGGGAAAAAAGAGAAATTCCATGATATTGTAGTAGAAATGCTGCATTCACTAGCTAAGGCTCAAGAAATGGTCAAAAAAGTAGATTTTCTAGTGCTGAGGAAAGATAAAACTGATTAAATAACTATTTTTTTAATAAAGAGTTTTACATTTAATTAATTTCAAGTACTTCGGTAGTTACCATTTTTTGAATTTTCGCGATTCTATTAATTTCTTCTTTATCAGTTGGATTCATTACAATAATTCGAATCAAAAACAGTCCTATTTTACTAAAAGCAGGTAGTAGTTAGATTTTTACCTTTATGTTAAAATCATTGCGAAGATTCCCAATTATTACTTGAAATCTTAGTGTAATAGAAAAACTAACAATAAAAAAAAGAGTAAATAAAAAAAACTTTAAGGATTGTTGCTGAATTAGAAGCAACGGTGAATTACTTGTGGACCCATCTCTTTATATTCACGTCGGGTAACCCACATACGGTGGAATGTTTTGAGTGAGCTTAGAATTGAACCGCCAATCCATACAGAATACATACGCTCTGGAGGTGCAATAATCTTTACATCAACCGACTCTGGAATCTGTTCTTTAATTTCTTTAGTTAAACGTTCTTTGATTCCAGGGAACATTGTGGAACCCCCAGAAAGAACTATATTTGCATAAAGGTCTCTTCGAAGGTCAACATCACATTCAGAGATAGCTCCAACGATGACATCATCTAGAGGCTCTAATTCTTTTCCGATTACTGATGGATTAAAGAAGCATTCAGGTGCTAAAAATCGTTCAACACCTACATTAATCGTTTCACCATCAGGAAGCATGTAGCTCTTTTCCATTCCTGCGACTTTCTTAGAAAGCATCATCTCTTTTTCTGGATCGATGGCTACATAACAGAGCTTTTCCTTAATATCTCGAACTATTTGTTTCTCTGCTGATGTGGTAAATGAGTATCCTTTTTGCCTTAGAAGTCTTTGTAGGTAGGTAGTTATATCCCGGCCAGCAAGATCAATTCTCTGTATAGCATGGCTTAAGGCAAATCCTTCAAATATTGGTACAACGTGAGATACACCATCACCAATATCGATAACACACCCGGTAGTACGCCCAGAAGCATAAAGTGATAGAACTGCTTGCATTGCGACATACAAAGCTGGTGTATTAAATGTCTCAAACATAATTTCTGCCATTTTTTCTCTATTTGGACGTGGATTTAATGGTGCTTCTGTTAGAAGTACTGGATGTTCACTAGGATCAATACGAAGATCTGTATAGAAGGTATAATGCCAGATCTTTTCCATGGCGGTCCAATCCTCTATGATACCATGTTCAACAGGGAACATGAGTTTCAAAACACCTTTAAGCTGCATGGCTTCTTCTCCAATATAGTATTCCCGTGTATAATGCTCAACATCTGTCATTATAGACTCATATTTTGGATAACCGATAAGAGTTGGGAAAACTGAGCGAGGTTGATCTTCTCCGGCGAAACCATTTTTTGAAATTCCTGTACCGTTATCCACCACAAGGGCCTTGGCGTTTAAAAAGCTTTCTTCTTCTGCCATATTTTATTATCAGCCTATTTTTTTAATTTCAATTATTTTGGATTATATTTTTATGTTACTTGTGGTAATTTTAATTTTTATATTTTTATCAAAAAATTGTTTTTTTTTGATTGTAAAATACAAAATTTAATAATCTAATAAATTATGTATTTATAAATTTTTTTAAACCAGAAACAAAAACTACCCTATTTTTAAAGGATTTATAAATAAAGTACGAAATATCGTAAAGTGATTGATTGGTAAATTAGTGTATTACAATCTACTCATATTTCCGTCATATTATGATTTTACAACAAATAGTGTAAAATTTTTAGGAAATTGAAAAGAATTGTTATAAAAAAATAAAGGTTCTGACATTATTATTAATTTAAGACCTTAAAGATTATCATTTCACAAAATAGATATTAAAATAATGAGCTAAAAATTATTAGTTAATATAGAAATGGAATTAAATCCTGATTATATAAAAGAGAATCTTTCTGAAATTGGAAAAAAAGAGGCTTTAAATTTATTAAAAGAACTAATAAATAGCTCGAACAATTCTAACATACGTAAGAAAGCGTTAGAAAATTTTGGGATTTTAGAAGAGGGCAACAATTTCTCATTTTTCGAGCAGCTATTTCTTTCGGATGAGGATCTGGATATTCGACTTATTGCTGCAAAGATACTAAAAGTCAAATATCTAACCCATAAGAAACTATTTCGCTTACTAGAATATACACTAAAGAAAGTAGACAATGTAGACCAAAAAATCTTCGCTGTTAGGGCTTTAAACTCAATGATAAGTACAAAAGCACGAAAAGTCCTGACAGATTATTTAAAAGACTTCATAAAGACAAAATTCAAAGAGAAAATAACTGAATTAGAATTTAACTACGATTATAAATTTCCAATCCCTGAGATATTCATTGAAATTTGTATTAATTTTATCTTATGTGATTTTTATGAAGATAAATGTAGGTATCTTGTTACACTAAGAAAAGGAAAGATTGTTGCTTTAAATTGTGAAAGTTCAAATTTAGAAGAGATATCAAATATATACGGATTTTATTTGTTAAATGATTTGGAACATCTTTCCTTACAAAGAAATAACCTTAGACATATTTCGAACCTTCACCATTTATTGAAACTAAAGACTTTAGATTTATCTCACAATAAACTGGAAAAGATTGAAAATTTAGAGAATTTAGAAAAATTGGAAGAATTAATCCTCTCCAATAATAATATAAGGAGGATAGATAACTTAGAATCATTACCAAGATTAAAAAAATTGATTCTAAGTAATAACGCAATTAATCTTATTGAAAACTTAAATTCTTTGAAAAGATTAGAAGTTTTAGATTTAAGTCATAACAATATAAAATATATACGTAATTTAGATAAATTAGAGAACCTAAAAAGATTAAATCTTTCCTCCAATAAAATTAAGAAGATAGAGGGTCTTAATCAATTAACCAATTTGATGTGGTTATACTTAAATGATAATAGAATTTCTCAACTTGAAAATTTATCAACTCTAGAAAAATTGAAAGGATTATATCTTTCGAATAATATTATTGAAAGAATACAATCATTAGAAAATTTAATGAGTTTAAAAAAGTTAGAGTTGTCAGGCAATAAAAT
>JAHQWY010000052.1 GCA_029856445.1 Promethearchaeia archaeon | reverse complement strand
CTAAACTCGTAATTATGGGTATAGGAGAAGAAAAACTTTCTGATGATGGAGTAGGACCTTATATAATCAGTGAACTTTTAGATTATTCAAATGATAAGTTTTTATTTATTAATGCGGGGATTGATCCTATGGGAAGATTAGAAGAAGTTGTCGATTTTCAAGCATCACATCTCATCCTTATAGATACCTGTACATTAAATAAACCTCCTGGAACTGTGGCTATAATAGAGCGTGAAAATATTCATAAATATGTACCAATTTCGACTCATATTTTACCAATTCATGTTGTAATTGATTTATTAATTGAGAAATTACCCAATATAAATGTCTTTATGATTGGAATTGTGCCTGAAAGCCTTGAGGGCTTTACTCAACTAAATTTATATAAGGAAAAAGAGTATACTTTTGAAGAAAGAAGTGAAGATGAGAATCTTCCATTTTTTGATTTCAATCTAACAACAACTATTCAAAAAGTGGCAGAAGATTTAATAAAGATTTTAAAAGAAATAATTGCCTTGTTATAAATTTGTTTTTATTTCTCAGAAAGTAAAAAGATTGTTTTATATCATTAGTTTTTTGATAATTTTTATAAATAAATATATCAAAAATGAATATAACTCCATCTATGAAATTATAGCGAGTCTAACTCACAATAGATATATCACCTTACAATTTTAATAAAAAATGCTTAAACTTTTAATAATATCCTTTAAAATTTAATACTTCTGATAGTGTGTTTTCAAGTAAAAGTTTTATAAATGAATTTTTGATAAAAATAACTAACCGTTTAATTTAATAAAAAAAGATTTATTTTATTAGATTGCGAACTGTTTTAGAATGAAGTGATACGTTATGGTAATAGAAACAAACATTACAAAGATGTTAGGGATTAAACATCCGATTCTTAGTGCCCCAATGGGTCCTTTCTATACCACCAAATTAACAGTAGCGGTATCAGAAGCAGGAGGATTAGGTGTTTTAAGCCATGTTACTATCCATGGAACAATAACTCTAGATGAAATGAAAAAAAGTATGGAATATGTAGTTGAACATACTGATAAGCCTTTTGGGTTTAATATAAGAACAGCAAGATTGCAACCAGATGCTATAAAACTTTGCAGGCAATTACCAAGATTTATTATGGAGAATCCAAGAATAAAAGAACAATGTGTTTATTTAATTACAAGTGCTGGTTCTCCCAGGTTGATATATAATAAACACTTTGAGAAATTAAAAGAAAGTGGATCTAACATCAAGCATTTTCATGTGGCGCCCTCTTTACACCTCGCCCAAAAATTGTTAAATACTGGTGTTGATGGGCTTGTTATTACTGGAACTGAAGGTGGTGGGCACCAATCTTATGAAAATATAAGTACATTAGTACTTTTACAACAAATAAGAAAAAATATACCAGATGTCCCTATAATTGCTTCAGGTGGTTATGCTACTGGCGAAGGGTTAGCTTCTGCTTTATCTATGGGAGTAGGAGCTATTGCAATGGGTACAAGATTTATTTCTTCGAAAGAATGTGAATTTCATGAAAATTATAAAAAGATCGTTATTGAATCGACTGCTTCGGATACAGAGCTAAAAACTGGAATTTTTGGACCTGCTCGAGTCTGGAAAAATAAAATGGCTGAAAAGCATCATCTTGTAGAAAGTAAAGAAGAAAAACAAGCTGGGGAGACTTCAATGTCAAAAGTGGAGAGAGAGCTAGCTGAACTAGAACAGACATATGAAGGAAATATTGAGGAAGGTATTGCATATTTAGGTCAAAGTGTTGAACTTATTGATAGTGTGGAATATGTAGCGGACATAATAAATACTATTGTATATGATGCTGAAAAATGTTTAACAGCTGCTTTTAACAACATTAAAAAAATACCAATTGAACAATTAGTCTAAAATTCTTCTTATATTTCTAATTTCTTCTTTATTAAATCTTTTTTATTCAAATAACAAACTAATTAATGTTCATAGAATATTTGTTAAAAATAATTTGATGTAATAAAATTTCTTCTCTAAGCAAAATTATTTTGAAGTAAATAAATTTTAGGATAAAAGTTTAAAAACTTATTGTCCCATAAGTTATGTTAAAAACATTCAGAGTTTCGGTTTTTTAGCACTTATAATTTTTTGGAAAAATAATTAAAAATTATCTAATCTCAAGCTAATAACCTGATCAAAATGATCCAAGAATTAATGATTATTAATAAAGCAGGTATTGCTTTATTTTATCATAGTTTTATAGATGAGAATAAAACTGATGATCATCAATCGTTAGCAGGCTATTTTGACCTCATTTGTCGTTTTACAAAACGTAGTTTTAAAGAAAGTTTAAAAATTTTAGCTTTAGATAGTTTTATATTTTTCTTTTATACACATAACTCCAAATATCGCTTAGTTTTTAAATGTTTAAATAAAGAAATTGACAAGAAAATACTAGAAGATACCGCAGAAAGTATAATTGATAATTTTCTAATAAAATTTGGTAAAATTTTAGAGGATTTCAACGGAGAGGTGTCTAATTTCAGTTCATTTAAGAAAATTGTTGAAGATATTATCTCAACAAGATTACCCAATTTTAAGAAGGTTATTTCTATAGAACATTAATGAAGATATTTAGATTAAACAAGGAATAAAAAAAAATGAGAGAGAAAAATTAGCCGGCTATTTTCTCTTTAAAACCCCATTATAAATATATCCCTTTTTAACGGATTACTTAAATTCCTCCCGCTTGTGTTGCCATTACCGTAATAACATCCTTTTTTGGATGAATTCCTATTTTAGTGAATTTTAATTGATCGGGTAATACTTTCCCTTTGAAAATAAACTGTATTGCTAGGATAGGATTCAATTTATATTCTCGTTGTACAGTTTTCTTAATTTCTGCTATTGAATTATTTGGATCAAGTTCTATTAATTTAATTGCTTGATCAGGGGGTACACCAGTAAGTCTAAATCTATATTGAGTCATTTTTAATCATATTTATTTAGAATTTAATTCTTTCTTTATCTTATTAAAGAGATATTGGATAATTTTCTACTTAAGGTCTTTGGTATTTATTTCTTTACTTTAGTTTACTTAAATTAATATTAACTACTTAACAATATCAAGGGAAATTATTTCGTTTTTCTGAATCGAAAAGGCTCAGGTGGTGGCCCTAGTGGACCAGGTGGTCCAGGAGGCTTTATAGGTTCTGGTTGTGGGCTTGGACGCGGTGGAAAACGTCCTAGCCTGCCTTCTATATGTGTTATACGCTCCTCTAATTTATCCAACCTCTTTTCAATCTCTTTTAATCTTTTTAATATATTAGGATCTTCAATTGACATTTGTATTAGAACTATTATATAATTTTAGATATTACTTCAAGGTTAAAAATCACTTCCTATATTATAAATATTTTATGTTAGACAATTATTTCCTCTAATTATACTCAATTTAGAATTATTAGTATTTCACCATTTTTTTAGTATAAGTATAAAAAAAAAGTATATTTTTTATAGTTAGATTAATATTATACTAATATGGAAACCTGGAATATTTCAAAAAAGTTAAAGAGTGAATTATTAAAAAAGTCTAGTAATATTGAAGATAATAGCAGGAGAATATTATTTATTCTTAGAAATTTAGGTCCACAAAGATTCACGAATTTAATAAAATATTCAAATCTAAGCAGATCAACTGTATCTAAGTACTTAAATTATCATAGAAAAA
This sequence comes from Promethearchaeia archaeon, assembly GCA_029856445.1. Classification (GTDB taxonomy): domain Archaea; phylum Asgardarchaeota; class Lokiarchaeia; order Sigyniarchaeales; family SOKP01; genus Loki-b32. The sequence goes on along the minus strand of JAHQWY010000052.1, from coordinate 11,307 downwards.
AAAAAAACGTAGAACAGAGAATATTTACAGAGAAGCAATCTAATAAACAATATCGTGGTTACATAATTACAGAAAAAGGAATCGAAAAACTTGGAGAAAGTCCATTAAAATTGAAAGATGAACTATTTCTAGTTAATGAATTAAAAGAAAATGTTAGGAAACTCGAAAATCTAATAGATTTTTATAAGGAAATCAATGTAGAAGATGCATTTATAATTCATATAGTAAGAATCATATCTAAAATAGGTGACAATTTTTTTGAGTTACAGCAAGATAGAGATTTATATTTATCCCTTTTTTATATCTTTTATAACTCCATCTTGGGACAAGGTGCTTTTGCAAGAAATTATTGGCATTTTGATGAACCTAGTTCTCAAAAATTCGTTGGTTATAAATTGAGTTTAGATCAATTTTGTGAAGTCTATAAGGTTTCAAAAGAAGCAATTAACTACTTAGCTAGATCAAAGTTAATAAAAAATGAATTTGGGTTCTATTTAATTCAAAGAGAAAAAATAGATTTCTTCTTTCATGAAGATGATTTAATAGGAACTACTACTCTTAGACTCATTAAAGATAAATTAATAGATGAGATTATAAATCTTCAAGAAGGGATTTATGATATGATTTATGATTTAGACATAATGGCTGAGGAAATAACTGATCAATTAAAAGAGATGGGTTTAATATGGGATGCTATTCAACCTCAATTCCAATTATTGGTCTTAAATCAAATCATCAAGAATGCTATAGATATGGGCTTTTTAGATATAGAACGAGAAAAATTAATGGAAGGAATTGCTCAATCAAAAAAATTGTTAATGTCTAAAGAAGGTAAAATGCTTAAAGACTCCATTTATAGTGGAACTATTAATGATTTAAACTTGAATATCCTTACTTTAACATTAAATCAAGAATCTTAGTTAGGGTAGCTTTTTAAAAAGGTTGGGATTATATCTAAACACATCTTCAAAATAACAAAAATCCTAACAAATTAAAAGATATGCTTGAATTTCATTTATATAATATTATTTTCCTCCCCCTTGTAATCCTATTTATATCATTTAGACATTTAAATTTAAGAAAAGAATTTAAAATTAATAAGTATCTCAAATTAAAGCTTGAGGGGGGAAAGACTAATATCTATGTAAAAAACCGACGATTTATGCAGTGTATGTACCTCTTATTAAATATTTCTGTTGATAGAATTGAAGATTACGATGAGATTGAATCGATCGATGAAGCAGCTACTAAATTAGATCGATCTATGGAAAGGAATCATAATACAGTTCCACCAGAAACAGAATTTTGGGGACATTGTTCTAATTTACAAGCATGGGCTGAAAATGGGTATGATACAAGAATCTTACATCGAAATCTTGCTTTCCCATTATTAAAAAGACTAAGCGAAGTAGGTGATCCTCTCGCTAGAAAAGTTTTTTCTGAAGAAATAGCTATAAGACTTGCTAGTAAACATCCAAGTGTTAGTCAATATTTAACCCAAAATGGGTATTTAAAATATTTAAGTCCTGACGAATTTGAAAGTATTTTAGATGACATAAATTCTTCAGCTTTGAAAGATATTATTACTGAATTAAAGTTTATTCTTGAACATAATCAAAATATTGATTTAGTACCCCCAATCAATTCCTTAATTAATCGAATACTAAGGAATTTTGGTATTGAGCATATTTCTTTACTTACTTCTAAAATCATAAAAGAGATCCCAGAAAAAATGAGAGAAGTTTTCATTAAAAGTGTTTATAATTTGTTAAAATCAAGAAATAAATTTCCATTAATTCAATACATCAATAAACATCTTGAATATTTAAAGGACAATGAATTTGAACACAGTTTTATCAAATATAATGAAAGGATTATAGGCATTTTTAAAAATGAAAAAGTATATCTGAATAATCAAAATATTCAAAATTTAACAAGTTTAAACCTAACTAATAATAAATTTGATGAAATTAAAGAATTGGATTTAAGTGATAATATAATATCTGATTTGAAAGGAATCGAGAAATTTTCAAATGTTCGCATTTTAAAGCTGAACAATAATAAAATTAGTCAAATCGATGGAAATGAGTGTCTTAAGAACTTAGAAAAACTATTTCTAAGAAATAATCAGATAAAAGTGATTAGAAATCTTAAAAATTTCAATAATTTGAAGCATCTTGATTTATCTGACAATCCAACGATAACTGAAATACCTGAAGATCTAAATAATTTATCAAAATTAGAAACTGTTAAATTATGGAACTGTCATATTAATAAATTTTCTAAATTTACAGAAAAAATTTTTTGGATGAATCAAAACTATAGATATTTTACAGGTTATGATGAAAATGATAAAACATTTTATGAGAGTGCTTATAGAAGGGTAGCCTCATCTGATAATAAACTATACAAACACTTTGTAGAATGGGTTCTTAAAATGAAAAGATTTATGAAAGTTTATAAGTTTTCTTATCAAGAAATCAACAGTTATAAGGAAGAAACCTCTAAAAACGCAATTTGGTCAGGTAGAATTACAAAAGATTTTAAAAAATGGTTAGATGATAAAAAACACCAGAAGAAAATTATATCATTTATTTAGACTAAGAAAAAACTAACATTTTCTCAATCGGTTTTATAGCACGATTAGCAATTTCAGAAGGGACTCTAACCTCAAAAGCTTTATCATCTAAATTTTCTAACACATATTTGATAAGTTCGAGATTATGCTTCTTCATATTATAACAAATCAACTTATCTTTCGCTAAGTAAAAATGCTTGTCTTTAAAATCTTGAGCCATACGTTCTACTAAACCTTCTTCAGTGCCAATAATAAACTCTTTTTCATCTTGGGTGCTATTCTTTACTCTATTATACATCTGTGATGTTGAACCTACAAAATCCGCAATTTCCCTCACTTCTCGAATACATTCAGGATGAACAAGTATTTTTGCATTAGGATACTGACTTTGAATGTCTATTAAATGTTCTGTTTTAATTTGTGAGTGTACATAACAATGTCCTTCTTCTGGCATTTTATGGCATTGAATACCAGACATTTGTTCAGTATAATCTGCTAAATTAGCATCCGGTCCAAATAACACCGATTGTACGTTAAATTCTTTGCTGATTTTCTCTACTATTTTTACTGCATTTGAAGAAGTACAACAAACATCAGATTCTGCTTTTACAGCAGCAGTAGAATTAACATACACCACCACAGGTAATCCTGGATACCTATCCTTAAACTCTTTAACTTTTTCTGGGGTAAGAAATGAAGCCATTGGACAATATGATTCATAATTCGGAATCATAATATGTTTATTTTGGTTTATAATTGAGGCAGTTTCAGCCATAAAGTCGACTCCAGCAAATATAATATAATCGGTATTTGCTTTTTCTTTAGCTGTTTGAGATAATCCAAGTGAGTCACCTAAATAATCTGCAATTTCTTGAATTTCAATGGGTTGATAATAATGGGCTAAAATAGTAACTTCATTTTGTCTTTTCAGTTCTAAAATTTCTTCCTGAAGTTGTTTGAAAGTCATTTTAACTAAAAGGAATCTATGTTCATTATATTATTTAAAGATTCAAGAAAAGATAAGTTGTTTGATTATAAAAAATTTGAATATTATTATTTTATTGACATAAAGTGAGAAGTCTATTAATTAGTAAAATTATTATGTTCTGGAATTTATAATTGAAATTAACATTATAATAGGGGTATTTTCATTATGGATTTTATTTATAAGGAAGAATATTGGTATATAAGCTCATTTATAAATAGTACTCTTGTTGATGGTTTTGTAAAAAGTGAAGAAATCGAGATAATTATGAGAGAGCACTTAAATAACTTAACAAAAGAAGATATTTACTATAAAATCCGAGATGAAATTGGTGATGATATAATAGATATGGCGAAGAATGTTTCTTTGTCTTGTAGATGGGTACCTTATTTAGAGAATTTTCCCTATGAAGATGAGAATAGTCAGAAAGAATATGATACCTTGGGTTATTTTCAGTTTGATATAGAATACTATAAAGAAAATCCCTCAAGAAAAGAAAATATTAAATCGAGCTATATTCAACAAATCCCTCAAATTATCATAACAATTCTACAGGAATATTCTAAGAAGGAAGAAACTAAGGGGATTATTTTCGATTTAGAGAGCCCTATGTATATTTTTGTTATTTCCGATAAAATAAAACCTCAAGAAATCTCTTGGACACAAGAAAATGTCGAAAAATATAAAAAAAATATTGGATATTGGACTGAGGTATATTCAGGTCAATGGGAAGATTATTCAGAGGCTTTATATGATAAACGCATTGAAAATAATTTATCTAATCGGACATCTGAGCTACATTTTATTCATAGAAACTCTGGATTCATTTATATGGCACAAGAAAATTATATAAACTTCTTTGACTCTTATATGAAGGAATTTGTATTAACACCCACTCCAAAAATGAGAGCTGTTTTATTTGCATTAAGATCTATAAATGAATCATTGGATTTATTATTCTTAAAAACACAATCAGAAGAATTTAAGGATGTTGACACTATTGAAAGGAAAATTCGAAATCTAAGATTTTTAAGGGGTATGATTCAAACAAAATTAAGCTTAATATATAACGAATTAGATTATAATAGAAGACAACATTATTCGAGTGTATTAAAACATCTACTCAATGAATTTGAAATTGATCGAATAGTCTCTCGTATCAATGAGAAATTTAATATTATTTATGATTCAATGCAAGGATTATATGTCAAAAAAAATGAAGAAATTCAAAAAAGAACAGAAAAGGGTCTTAACTTATTAAACTTACTTTTTGGGGCGGGAATCCTAGCAGATTTAGGCGGTGTTATCATGATTGCTTTAAGTTTGCAAGAAGGAGATCTTAGTTCAATAGTGTTAAATAGTATAATTGCCTTATTAATTACCGGAATTTTAGCGGCAACAATTATAGTTAACATATATATGAGAATTCAAGTAAAAAAGGCAGAAATTTTCGAAGCTGTGGATGCAATTATTGAAGACAGACAAGGAAATATTATTTTAATCAAGCGAAAATTTCCTCCATATAAAGGATTTTATGCATTACCAGGAGGTTCTGTTGAGAAAGGTGAAAAACCAAAAGAAGCACTTGTTAGGGAAGTTAGAGAAGAAACTAATTTGAATATAGATATAAAAGAGAAAATTGGTTATTACGATCAAGAGGGAAGAGATCCTCGAGGAAATGTCCATAGTACTGCTTATAGATGTGTTTTCCTAGGAAATATATCTGAGATGAAAACTAGTGAAGAAACGGAAGAAGTGAAACTGTTTTCCAAAGAACAAGTAAAAGATATGGAATTAGCCTTTGATCATAAAAAAATGCTAAGAGATGCAAAATTCATAGAATAAAGTTAATTGCTTTATAATCAATTAACATAACTTTATTATTTTTAATTAGATTCTTCAAATTCATAAAGAATTGAAAAGTGAAGAAATTTGATAATTATACCAAGTCCAGAAACGGGAAAGAAACCTCAAATTCATGAATCTGCTTATATTGCGCCAACAGCAGTTATCATTGGAGATGTAACGATCGGAGAGGGTTCAAATGTTTGGTTTGGTGCAACTATTCGAGGAGATTGGGGTACTATTAAAATTGGTAAAAATACGAGCATTCAAGAGAATGTTACCATTCATATAGAAGCCGGCAGTTCTGTTACTATAGGAGATGATTGTATTATAGGTCATCATGCAAAAATCTGAAGAGTTTACTTCATATTGTAGAATGATTCATGGACCTTGTACAATCGAAAATGGATGTGTTGTCGGAATTGGATCAAATGTATTACATCGGTCAAAACTCTGTGAGGGTTCAGTTCTTGCTGCAGGGGCGGTGCTCCTAGGTAAGGAAATCCCCCCCAGAAGCCTAGCTGTTGGAATCCCAGCTACGATTAAAAAAGAGGGAATTTACAAGGGAAAACTCGAAGGAAAGAAAGTATCTAAGCTTTATATGAAAAAAGGTCAAACTTTTAAACAATTTTTTAACCAAAATGCATCATAAGTTATATTTAATTTCCCATTTTTTTCTTTTTAATTATGTAGAGCAAATGCAATTGTCATTCTTAACAATTTGTATAATATTAAACCTTAAATCTATTAAATTTACCATAAGAATTTTATTTTCTAGGTTTGGGAGCCCTAAGGCAGTTTTAATTACTTCTAATGCCTCTATTGTACCTAAAATACCTGGTGTCACACCAATTACAGGTAAAGGGCCTTCTTCTGATGATGTTCCTATCGGTTCTGAAAAAACACATTGATAACAAGCAGTCTTTTTAGGATTTATTGTGATAACTTGTCCATAAAAATCTTTGATCCCCGCAATAACACATCTTAAATTGTTTTTAATAGCTATTTTATTAACTAGGAACTTGGTTTTAAAATTATCACTACAGTCGACTATAAAATCATAGTTTTTTTCTTTTAGATACTTCTTAATCGAAGTCTCATCGATAAAATCCTTAAATACATTAATTTGAACTTCTGAATTAAGTTTTGATAAGACTTCTTTGGCAGAATTCACTTTGTCCTTCCCTATTTGAGATTCATTATAAAGTATTTGCCTTTGGAGATTTGAGATATCTAAAATATCATTATCTATAATTGTTAATTCCTTAATCCCTGCTGCCGTTAGATATAATGAAAAAGGTGAACCCAAACCCCCACATCCTATCTGAAGGATTTTTAATTCAGAAATTCTTTCTTGGCCTTCTTCTCCAATCTCAGGAGATATAATTTGTCTTGAATATCTTTGCTTTTGTTTTTCAGTTAAGATATACCTCACCTATCCAATATTTTCTTTACATTTTTAATTGTTTCTTCAATTTCTATAAATATTAAGCCTAAATTAGTATCTAAACTTAATAATGAAGCCAAAATTAGTTGGTCATCAGCTCCCATAATAATAAGTTGAAAATCATCAAATTCCACTGTGAGATTATCAACAAATTTACTTTTTAATGTTGAAGCCGCTGTTTCAATAGCACCAAACATAGTAGCGACCATACCACAAAATTTCCGATCATCGATCTCTCTTGGTAATTTTGAAGCTATCAATAAACCATTGCGATTGACAAGAGCAGTACCTATAATATCACTCATACTTTGCAGTTTTTCCAATTCTTTGTGGAGATTCTGATCTTTTAAGCTATTCATATCTATTAAAAAGTTAACTTCGTTTAATTTCAATTAAGATATGAATTATATAAAGATATCTATTTGAAATATTCAATTGTTGCTAATTATAGGTTCAACATGAAGAATAAGAATCTTAAAAAAATTGCCTATAACTAAACACTAGCCTTTTTCTTAATGCGATAAAATGATTTCTGACCATTAAAGGGTCGAGTTCTATTCCTCCATCCTGGCTGACGTAGTTTCGCAGATTTTCCAAACCCACAACTGGCACAATATCTCTTTCTTCGATGATATGAATGTTTTCCGCAACGACGACATGTTTTATGGGTTGCTGCCTTATTTTTCTTTCCTTTACTTGGTGTACCTTTTCCCATTTCCTTTACTCCTCTTCAATTTCTTCTCGATGCATTAAATTCTCTTCTGCTTCACTTGCAAAAACCAATCTTTCACGATCTTGGCCGATAAAGATGACACTGGCGCCCCTTATCATGACAGTTCCCAAATCTTTACTTCGCTTTCCGCCTCGCCCAAAATATATCTCCTTAGCATCTTTAACAATTAAATTCATATAATTATCGAATTTTACAAGCTTCCCCGTTAAATACGTGTTCCAAATTTTTAATTTGATGTTTACTTCGTCTTTAAGTACTGCTTTGCTTAAGGTTCTCGATATTGTGTGTTGAGAAGACATCTAAATAAAAACTCTTGAAATTTAATATAGGTTATGTTTTTAATTGCGTAATCAAATAAATATTTTTTTAAATATTTACGAATTTAGATGAAATATTATTAGATAAGGGATATAAATGAAAAAAATCGCATATTTTGATGCTGCTGTGGAGACACCTGAGGAGATTATCATTGCTGCAGATATGATCCCTGTTAGACTTTTTGGAAATCCAACAATAGGAATAGATAGAGCGAATGAACATGTACCTCCAACTCATTGTGTTTGGGCAAGAAATATTCTTGAACAAGCTATCAAAGGGCTGGATCATGATATTAAAGGAGTAATCACCACACATGGGTGTGATTGTACAAATCGTGAATTTGATATATGGTTAGAGTGCATTAAATTACCATTTTTATTCTTTCTAAATGCTCCCTTGAAAAGAAATGAAACAGCTTTAAAATTCTTTATAAAAGATATAAAAGAGCTGATTTTTCAATTGGAAGAGCAATTTCAGATTAAAATTGTCTCCGATAAAATTATGGAAGCAATAAGAAAGATGAACCAAATAAGGAATTTACTAAGAGATATTTCCGATTATAGAGCAAAAATGATTTTAGAAGGTTCTGAATTTCACGCATTAGTCAAGAGAGTCCAACAAATAGACAAAAGTGAAGCCTTAGAAATACTAAAAACAAAACTTGAAGTATTAAAAAACAAGAAATCGCATTTAGATAATAAATTAAAAAAAATTTTATTAACGGGATCAGTTATTGATGACACAGAATTTATAAGATTCCTCGAAAGTCTTGGGCTTCATATCATAATTGATGATATATGCATTGGGACAAAATATTTTTGGAATAACATTGATGAAAACGGGGATCCCATAAAAGCTATAGCTAAATATCATCTAAGCAAACCAATCTATTCAACTAAATTCCCCTCATATGAGAGATTTAAAATACTTAAATATTTTACAGAAAAATATAAGGTTGATGGTGTAATAAATATTGCACAGAAATTCTGTGAGCCTGTTCTCTATGATCATCCATATTTTAGTAAAAAATTTAAAGAATTAGAAATACCATATCTTTTTGTTGAGATGGAATACAATAGAGAATCCTATAAACAATTAACAACTAGATTTGAAGCATTTAGGGAAATAATATAAGGGAGGGTCATGAAAATGTCAAAAATAAAAAAAACTGGAAAGATGTTAAACGCAACAAATAAATTGAGAAATGAAATGGGAAGACATTTTCTAGCAATTGAACAAGCATATCGAGAGGGAAAACCAACCGCTTGGGCAACTGCAGGAACTCCAGTCGAACTTTTATATTCTATGGGTGTTCAACCGATGCTTCCTGAGAATTCAGCAACTATATCGGCTGCACTTAAGAAGTCTCAAAATTTTATAGAACTTGCTGAAGATCAAGGATATTCCTATGACTTATGTTCATATTTCAAAACAAATGTTGGAGCTGTGCTTAGTAACGCTGAAATGAGCGAAGGAGGAACAAGAAAACCAACCTTCATGCTCTCAAGTGATGTTATATGTGATACGCATGTGAATTGGTTTCAAGTACAATCTGAAAGAATGGGTGGTGTGCCTCATTTTACAATCGATGTACCACATGTGGTAAGTAATACAAATAATAGACAAAGAGAATACTTCAAAAAATATATTAAAGAACAACTGTGGGAGTTATTGGATTTTATAACTGAAATTACTGGCAATGAATATAATGAAGCAAAAGCACGAGAGATAGCTCAAAATTCATATGAAATGGGAAAAATATGGCAAGAAGTTTTCGAGTTGAGAAAGAACATTCCATGTCCTGTTTCAACAAGAGACACATTTGGGGGACTTTTTCCTCTATTTACAATGACAGGATTAAAATCACCAATAAAACTATATAAAAGAATGTATAAAGAAGCAAAAGAACGAGTGGATAATGGAATTGGGGCTTTAGAAAAGGAAGAATTTAGATTAATGTGGGAAGGTATCCCGTTTTGGTATCAGTTGAAGTATTTTTCTACATTAGAGAAGTTTAATGCAATTATAGTTTATGAACCATATGTATACGCATTTACCAAATATACTAATCCAAATATAACACTCCAAGATGTATTAAAGAATCCAGTAGAATCAATGGCTGAACTAATACTTAGTTTTTGGTATATATATGATTTAAAAACTAGAATCGAGATGTTTGCTAAAACTGTGAAAGAATGGAAGATCGATGGTGTTCTTTTACATAATAATTATTCCTGTCGACCAAACTCATGTGGTTTATATGACTTAAAAAAGCATTTAATGGATGATTATGGTATTCCCTGCTTAATAGTGGATGCGGATATGAATGATCCACGCAAGTTTAACGAACAGCAAACAACTAATAAAATAGAAAGTTTTATTGAAATTTTGAGAAAAACCAAGAAGAAATAATTATCCATTATGTAATTTTAATTAATAATTGAATCTATGTTATCATACTTCATTATATTTAATTAAAAAAAATAGAATTGTCGAATCAGAAGGTAGAAATAAAGGATCAACTTTCTATTTCTCATTATCACGAAAAAGAAAGTAATATTTTAATTTGCTATTTTTATATGGTTGTTAGGGGTTAATATGAGATATGTATCACCAAGACGACCCATTGAACCACCATTTTCTCGTAAAAACACCTTTAATTCTTCTATACATCGCTTAAGCTCAGAAATTTCTGCATTTTCTAAAACGTCTTTTGCATTGATTAGGAGTATTTTTCTCCCAAGGAGTTGCTTTTTTATATCATCTACTTGGTTAAGATCAGAAAAATCATACTTCTTTATGATAAAATTATGTAGAAGTGAAGAATACTCTTTAGAAAAACCCATGGCTTCTTGTGGTGAACCTAAAAGCTCATCACCCTTACGATTACGAAACTTACCCATATATTAAAATCAACCTATTATTAGAATTAAAATTAAATAGTACTATTTTCATTAATATAAAGACTCTAGATGATTTTAAATAGGAGAAATATTGTGATATATATCCTCATGTTATGCAGATATTATGCAAATAATATACAATTTACTCCAGAATCTATTAATACTTCTTATTAAAAAACATCTATAAAATCTTATTATAATAGATAAAAAATGAAATTTTAATAGAAAAAAGAATTTAGTCTAAAATTAGTCTAAGACTCCAATTAAGGTTTGTATTACTAAACTATATATTAAACCTCAACAGTATTATAATTATAAAAAAAATAAAAAAAAAGTGAAAAAAAAAATGACCCAAATAATTGAAAAAGTAATGAAAAAGAAAAGCTCTAAAATTGAACAAGCTGAAAAACTTGGAGATTTGAATCCAAGATATTTTGAAGAAGGAATGAGCCCTGAAAATGCTCTAGAAAAAGTTCATTCATCTGCTTCGAATTTTAG
>JAHQWY010000363.1 GCA_029856445.1 Promethearchaeia archaeon | reverse complement strand
TATTTGCGGAGCATCAATGGGTGGAATGATTGCCCAAACTATTGCATATAGGCATCCCTCTCGTGTGCTCAGTCTAACATCTATAATGAGCACCACAGGTAATCCAGATCTTCCTGAGATGGATTCAGAAGTACAACAAGTATTTTTCGCTCCAGTACCTCCTGAACGTGAAGCAATTATAGAGAATTCTATAAAAATTGGAAAATTGACGTATGGATCAAAATTTATATTTGATGAGGAAAAATTTCGTGATCTTGCAGGCAGAGTGTTCGATAGATGTTATTATCTCGCAGGTGTTGGACGTCATTTACTTGCTATTTGGGCTCAGGGTAGTAGGAAAGAAAAGCTATCGGCAATTAAAGTACCAACTCTTGTGATCCATGGAAGAGAAGATCTTCTTTTCCCAGTTGAAGGAGGAATAGACACCGCAGAAGCTATACCTGAATCTGAGCTGATAATTATAGAGGGGATGGGACATAGCTTACCTCCAGAAACATGGGGGCAAATATCTGATGCAATAGCAAAAAACGCAGCAAAAGCCTAATTTATGATATGAAATATCATTGTTCTTCAAATACAGCGTATTTAAAGACATCATCGCTGACTAACCAAGCTTCTAAAAAGTTATCCCATTTCTTTGTCTCCCATAAACTATCAATATTATTTAATCCTTTACTTAGATCATCTAATAATTCTTTACCAACAGCAATCTCCTCGTGAGAAGGATATATCTTTAGGTCTTTTTTTTCCTTAAATAAATCCAATAATTTTTTGATACTTGCAAGATGTGTGGTCAACTCGTTTTTTGATACGTACATTGTACCGTAATGAGCTGTGTCACCGGTAAATAGTTCGTCCTTATTCGTTAATACAGAGATTGAACCGGAGGAGTGTCCCGGAGTATGAATTATTTGAACAGATAATCCTCCTAAGTCAATAATTGTGCCATCTTTAATAGATTCAATATTATTAGCAGAGGGAATTAAATAATTTCGGCTTTCGTAGCGTTTAACAATTTCATAAGGAGAATCTCGTAAGAAAGAAATATCTTTTGGTTTTGAAATTGATTTCTCTTCTTCAGGATGAATATAGATTTTTTCAAATTCGTAATTCCCTCCAATATGATCAAAATGTGAATGAGTATTTAACACCCTTAACACTTTATCTTCAATCAAATCATTTAGAATTGGTTTAAGAGGGAAAATTCCACAACCTGTATCGATCAATAAAGCAATTTGAGATCCGATAAGTAAAAATAAATTGATATAAGTTGTATAAAAGCGAGGATCAATTTTATCGAGTCTTTCACGGATTATATACAAATGGTCCTTATGTTTGAAAGTTTCAAACCACTTGTGGCTATCCAAACTGTTTTTTGAATTATTCATCTCGATTCTAGTGTTAAAAAACAAAGAGTTTTTACTTATATTAACTTTCTGAGATTTTAAAATTTATATATCTCTGTTTAATGTGAAAGTATATCCTTCGTCTTTCATTATAAGTAAAATCCCTTGTTTCCTGAATTTATTAAGCAATGGTTTGATCTCTTTTATGGGAATACCAGAATTTTCTGCCATAATTTCAATCATAAATTTAGGGAACTTTCGGTAGGTACGTTGCAAAACTTTAAGCATCTCAAAAAAAGTTTCTGAATAATCCATTTTTTCCCCTCACCAAATTAACTCCTAAATTATCCATAGACTAACAAATTTATAAATCCATATAAAGAAAAAAAAATGAGTTGGAATATAGATTATATGTCAAATTAATAGGTCAGAAGCTAGAAATGAACATTTGAGAACAATTAATTTTTAAAATATAAAATTAAAGCTTTAAAACATTCATTAATCTAATTTTATTATGAACGAGAACTATGGGGATAATTTTCAACGAAAATCGAAATATCTAAGGAATAAGCTACCACAACATCGATTAGATTGGGCGCGAAAGCCTGAAACTTATAAAATATATTCAAATGCAATAGACACAATTACGCTACCCCCACCTAGATTTGATGAAACTATCAAGTTTTGGGATGTTATTAGTAACAGGAAATCTTCTCGAAACTTCAAAAATGAACCTATAACTCAAGATCAACTCAGCTTGCTCCTATATGGTATGACAGGTCTTACTAGGATATTTCCTAACTTTGCTTTTAGGACAGTCCCATCAGCAGGAGGTTTATATCCTATTGAAGTGTATCCAGTGATAAATAATGTTGAAAACTGCGAAAAAGGAATTTTCCATTATAATATTCCTAAACATAGCCTAGAATTGTTGAAAAAGGGTGATTTTCGAAGTGAAGTCGTAAAAGGATGTTTAGATCAAATAATTGCCTATAAATCTGCTGTAAATTTTATTTGGACTGCGGTGATTGAAAGGTCAAAATGGAAATATCTACAAAGATGTTATCGTTATATCTATTTGGACGCGGGGCACATTGGTCAGAATTTTTACCTGATTGCTGAAGCACTGGGCTTAGGAGCATGTACAATTGGCGCAATTTATGATGATGAGTTAAATAACTTGTTAGATATCGATGGAATTAATGAAACTACAATATATGTAGGTGTGATCGGAAGAACTATTTAGAGCCTGGTACTTGAAAAACTCTGGATAGTTTAGAAAATCGAAATAATTGACGCACCTAATAGAATTATAGCAATTAGAAATAACCATTTTATGTGCTCTTTATATCTTAAATAGTCGGGGGAAGAGGAATATAATAAATAGCCCACGAGCAATGAAAGAATTGGCCAAAGACTCATAATAAAAGCCGCACCAGATACGCCTAAATAGAAAATACCAAAAAAGTTTAATGTAAATCCGATGGATGTGCTTAAAATCCCATGTATAAAAAAATATTTTGCAACAGATTTTTCTACTTTGAAGAAATGAAACTTTATTCCCTGATTTTTCTTTTTTTTTCTATTTCTTAGCATAATTACTAAATTAAATAGCAAGAGTGATAGAAATCCGAAAAAGAGGCTGATTAATGTATAGGCTAAGGGGTTAAATTTATTTGATGGGGTAGTTAAAAATGCGAGATTCATGAAAATGCCACCTGAGGTCCAGCTCAGTGATGTTAGAATTCCTAAGAAAAAGCCAATTAATCCGAATTTTCCTGTCCATGTGAATATAAGAAAGAGAGTTATTCCGATTCCTAATAAGATTAGAGATACCAAATCAAATATATTAAATATTTCACCGAAGATGTAAACACCAAAAATTATACTGAAAAAAGGACCGACTCTTGAGAATTGTGAAGCAATCTCGGCTTTTTCATATACTAAAGTGCAAAAGTAATATAATCCGGTTCCTGCACTAAATGAAAATATTCCAGCTAAAATCAAAAATCCAGAGAATTCGAATTTGTTTTGAATAAATAATGGAATAAATGAAAGTGAAAGAAGGATTGTGCCAGTTAATAATGTGATTCCTAAATATGTAAATATTATTTCTATTTTAATTGAATAATCTTTAACTCTATTAAAGATATCCTTATATGTTTCCTTTAATTCTTTGATTCCTCTACTCACAACTAAAGTACTTATAACCCATGCTAAAACTGCACAAAAGCTAAAGAAAAATCCTACCCAGATCATATGTTCAAAATCATATATTAATTATAATCTTGAACAGTCTATTTAATATAAATTTTTGAATTGTTTTCATCCTTTTGAATAAGAACCAATTGC
>JAHQWY010000362.1 GCA_029856445.1 Promethearchaeia archaeon | reverse complement strand
CGAAAATTAGAGAGTTATTAATAACGGAAACACAATAAGAGATAAAAGAAAATACATGCTACAACTTAAAATTTTAAAATAATAAAATTAATACAACAAAATTTATATATCAAATTTATTAAAGATACCATTAAATTTGCGAATTATGTAGCAACTTCTAAGAATTAAATATGGAATATAATAATTATAGATTAAACCATCTTGTTGTCAATAAAAATTATATTCTCAAAATCTTATAAATAATAATTCTCCCTTTTGAACACTATTCAAATTTAATTAAATTTATTAACTTGAATAGTTAATTTTGAAATTAGAAATGTTTAAATACAATATAAATCTTTTATCGTATTTGAAAATATATAATAAATTTATTCTATGTTAAATAAAAAAAAAAAGAGAGATGAAAAATGGGTTCGAAAAAAAAAGGAACAAAAAAAAAATACGACGAAGATGATGATTGGGATGACGATGATGAAGATGATGATTATGATGATGATGATGAAGACGAAGATTGGGAAGATGATGACGATTTTGAAAGAGATTACTGAAAAATCCTTATTTAAACATTCGTAAATTACCTTATATCATCTTATTTTATGAAAATGTGCAAACTGAATGATTTTTTCTTAATCCTTTATATAGATCATACCTTAAATTGGTTTTAAATGATGAAAGATCAAAAATATATAGCATTTTTAATTTTAATTGGTGGAAAGAGTGCTCGGTTTGGAACTGAAAAAGCTATTATTGAATTTTATGGAAAACCCTTAATTTTACATCAACTAGAAATTTTACTTAATTTTGATCAGGATATCTATTTAGTTGCACATTCTGAAGAACAAATTTTTAATTATAGAAAACAATTAGATTTTCCAAAAGGAGTTACCTTTCTTATCGATGATAGAGATATCTTTGCATATCCAAAAATATATAAACCTATGCTAGGAATTTATTCTGGTTTAAAAGAATTAAAGGGATTAAACTTTCAAAAAGCTTTTTTATTATCGTGTGATATGCCTCTAATCAAAGCTGAAATAGTGGAATTAATGATTTCTGAATCAATCGAATTTGATTGTTGTATACCAAGGTGGAATAATGGTTATTTAGAACCTTTTTTTGCTATATATCCCGTCGAGAAAGGATTTCAAAGAGCTAAACAGATATTAATTACTGAAAATTATGGAATAAACAATTTCATTGATAAGAGCTGGAATATTAACTATGTTTCAGTAGAAAATTCTATCCAACCCTTGGATAAAAAACTGGTAAGTTTGATAAATATTAATGGTCCAATTGATCTTGTCAAACTAATTAAACTAATTGAGTAAAAATTATTTTCATTAATTCTAAACGTCTTATTATGTTAATTTAAAAAAAAAATTTAGTACCTTATTATGGGATTATTAAAGACTAGATTCCTAGATGTGATGCATTTATATTTGAGTTCCTAAAATCATTATAATTATAATAATTCATTAGTTTTTCCAAAATATATAATAAATATTAGACAAAGATTCTCAGTTTAAAATTAAACTAACGCAAAATTACGTTAAAAATCATTTTTCATTTGAAATTTATCAAAAAATTCGAAATTATAGAATAAAAATAGCTGCAGTTAAATTTTAATGATTTAAGAAATTGAATAATGAAGGTTCAAATTATTCATAATCAAAAATGTAGTTCAATTATTTTAAGAAATGTCATAAAATAATCAATTATCAATAGAGAGGAATCTAATTTATGAAATTACCCATTATTAGAAATATCTAAAACAATAACTTTTATAAATTTTCTCTAAAAAATGATAATATAAATCATAATTTATCTTTAAATCTACTTTTTATCACAATTTTCCTTTTTTCACCTAAGGAATTCTAAATTGCATTAGATAATATTTAAATATGTTAGTTGTTTATTAAAGAACTTGATTATAGATATAATTATTAAGAGAATGAAATAAATATAAATTCAGAAGATTAAGAATTAAAACAGAACATACTGAAAAATTAAAAAATGAATAAAAGAATACAATTTTGGAAGAACAGAATTATAATTAAGAAATTATATTTGTGAAATAAATGAAATATTTGAAGGAGGGATTAATTAAATGCAAGATGGTAAAAAACTTAAGGGATGGGAAAAGGAAACTTCTGAAATTAAAGTAGATGGGACACTTATTAAAAAGGAAATTGATACTATGAAAACAACAATCAAAACATTACAACTTGAAGTAGAAAGAATTCTAAAAGCGTTAAATATGAAATCTTATATGGAAGAATTCAGAGAGCGAATGGATAAAGCTGAAAAAAGGTATACTCATGATGTAATATTGCAATAAGGTTGAATTATCAAATCTACAAAAATTAAGAAACAATAAAATTCTTTTTTTCTTTAATAAAACTTATAATAAATTATCATATTTGTTGTAATTGTTCAGAAGGATACTATTTCATTTACAGTATATAATAGTTAAAATTTTTATCTACATTTTCATTAATTTATTTTATGTCAGATTTAGAACCAGTTCGATGGGAAGATTATGAAGTAGGACAGTCTGCCTCATTTACTAAGACAATAACAGAAGAAGATGTTATGAAATTTGCCGAAGTAACTGGAGATTACAACCCTATACATGTTGATCCCGACTTCGCAAAAACTCAGATGTTTGGAAAACAAGTTGCACACGGAGCTTTGAGCTCTGGTTTAATATCAGCGGTTTTGGGTACAAAATTATTTGGACCGGGAATATTATACGGAGGTCAAACAGTAAAATTTGTTAAACCCGTGTTTTTTGGTGATAAATGTACTGCAGTTGCTACAGTAAAAGAAAAATTTACAAAAAAGGAAGGTACGTTAAAATTCATCATCTGTGAAACTATAGTAAAAAACCAAAATGATGAAATAGTAACCACCGGAGAAGGCACGATAGTCTTTATGTAGCTTTCCTAATATTTTTTTATATAATTTTTAAAATTTAATATTCAATCCCATATCGTGCGGTTATTCCTTGGGAGGAATAATAATGTTTTATCATTTTCATTTCAGTTACTAAATCAGCAACTTCTTTAATTTTAGGATGCATATTTGGACCCCCAGTAAGGATTAACTCTACCTTGTCGGGTTTATTTTTAATTAATTCCAATACAGGTTCGACAGTTATTACATTCATAGAAATGGCCACACCAATTTCATCAAGAATAACAATATCGTAATCATCGCTCATGATGATTTCCTTAGCAAAATCAAGTGCCTTCTTTCCCTTATCTTTATCAAACTTACTAGGTTCAGATATAAGTTCTGGGCTTCCAAATTGCTTTAAATTAAAGTTTGGGATTTTTTTTATAGTTTTTATTTCTCCGTACTTATAATTACCTTTCATAAATTGAATCATATAAACTTTAAATCCATGTCCCGTTGCTCGTACTCCCTGACCTATTGCTGCGGTAGTTTTGCCTTTACCACGCCCAAAATAGACTTGTACAAGCCCTTGTTTCAATCTTTTTCTACTTAAGCTCATTTTTTTTTCTATTAATTTATTATACTTTGAAATACTCTATCATTTAATTAGTTTTTAATACCTAAAGGTTGCGTTGAATGGGTAATTACCAAAGATTAGATAATCAGCTTAATAGATATCTTAGATTGGCTACATTTCCAGTTGGTGTGAAATTACTTGAAAATTCTGAAGATTTGAATGCAAT
>JAHQWY010000361.1 GCA_029856445.1 Promethearchaeia archaeon | reverse complement strand
CCAGATTTCTCTGTCTTTGTTTTTTCTTGAACTAGTGCAGGGTTTATAATCCCTTTTTTCCAGTTTAGAAAATCTAGTTTTATTCTCTCCTTGAGTGAAGGGTCTAATGTTTTTTCTATATTGGATAAATTGTTCTTCCATTCTACGATTTGCGAATAACCTTGTAATTTTAAAATAACTTCTATGAATTTATCTATTTGTTCTCCTAATTCCACGCCTTTAAGATCATCAATTTTTTCTAAAAAGAGATCAAAAAGATTATTTATTTTATCGATATCCAGAGGTTCAAATTCTCGTTCCTTTGCAGAGGCTTCTTGTTCTAATGCTTTTTTTGTTTTATCTTCAATAATTGGAGGTCTAAAATCTGGAGGATATATTAATTCAATTGACGAAAATTCATTATTTAGTTTATTCAATTCCTCAATTACATATGCTTTTATATCATCCTCTAATGGATACAAAAATTTCTCCAACTTACTGACCAGCAATTTAAATTCTAAAATATTTAGGGAGATTCCATCCTTTTCAAAGGCTACATTAAGTAAATCCTTTAATTTTCTCGAGATTTTCTTTCCGGTATAATCATTTATGTTCTTTATAATTTCATTAAACCCTTCATTGATTTGGATTTCCCTAGTAGGTTTAGCTTCATTAATAATTTTTAAAATATTTTGTTTAATTAGCTCCATGAATGGTTTGTGTAATGTTGTAAAACCAACAATTTCATATTTAGAATCATTTTTTAATTTTTGATAAATACCAAAAGCTAAATATAGATCATCTCCAATGATCGCAATTATGTTATTATTTTTAAGATTTAGATATTCTATATTTTTCTTTTTCAAGGCTTTAACATATTTATTGTCATGAGATTCAGAAGAGACTATTGTCAAATTCAATCCCTTAAAACTAATTGCCATTTGTAAATTATTATCATTGTATCCTCCGCTGTCAGTATTAAATTCTTCTTTTTGTATTGGTTCTTCTCTTTTTTTAATGTTCAAATAATCTTTCTTCCATTTTTCAATATCTTCTAGTATTAAATATTGAGTATTTTGATCAAGATATTTCCTTATAACTAACAATCTATTTAACCAACCTTGGAGATTTTCAATGATCTGAGATTCAGGATTAATCTCTGATATCATTGCTAAAATATCAGCCACATCATGGCTTAATTCATATCCTTTTAGATCAGATACTCGTTTTGCAGTAAAGTCAATTTTATCCATTAATTCTTTCTTCTGTTTTTTACTTATGGAAGGCTTACCCTTTGATGGCATAATTGGTTTCTTTAAAACTGATGATGCTTCTTTTATAATAAGTTCAGAATCATGGTCTTTAGGATATTCTATATCAAATTTCTCTAAGGGTAAAAAATTTTCGATAGCTGGAACGATTATAGTCAGTTTCTCTTTACAATTTTCTAATAAAAAGATAATGGCTTCTTTTACCTTTTCAATACTATAAAGAGGAAGTAATTTATCAACAGAAACTTGATCCTTGCTAATATAATCGGCTAAGACATCATATAACGATTGTTCAACCCTTTGAAGGTTATTTAGAGATGAAGAACCTGAATTTTGGAAAATTTCATAACTTCTCTTATCTATGGATTCACCTAATTTTCTTATAAATGTCTTAAATGATTCAACCTGAGTAGGTATACTAATTGAATCCATCTCACTAATGATTTCTCTAAATTGACTGAACATGTTAGATATTACTTCTTCAGACTCAATAACTTTTTGATTAACAGCTCTCATTACACGCTCAATATCAATCTCATTTACAATAGATCTGGATTTTAATTTGGCTATCAATTCATTAACTTCAGTTAATAAGACTTGAGAAAACTTCTTAACATTTTTTTCAACTTCAGATAAAATTTTCGTAGTCTGATTACTTTCAGATTGAACTGAAATTATTTCTATTAAATCTTGACTAATTATTTCAATATCTTGTAATAAAGTATCCTGAAATTTTTCAATCGCAATGTTTTTTCCTTCAGCCTGAGGTATATTCTTCCCAGAATCTTCATTTAGATTTGAGAAAGCATTAATCACTGCTGCGAAGGGTGGAAGAAAAAGATAATGAGGGAAAAAGTCAGAATATTTAGTTTTCATTAGTAATACTAATTTTTTATCAATTAATTCATCTACAGTTTCTCTAACATGACCAATCGATGATTTTGGTACAATTTTATTTATTTCTGATAATGTAATTGGAAATTTACCTATTCCTTCAATATAAATTTTTATCGCATCATCAGAAAGATTAAATGATTTTAAAAGATCCTTCAATTTCAAAACCTATAATTTCTATTTAGCATATTGAATATATTTTATTCTTATTTTAACATAAAAGAACTTATTTTTTAATATTCTCAAAAAGAAAAATAGAGGGAACTTTGAATAAAATTTTCCAACAAGGGAATAGAGAAATAAATAGATCAAAAGGTATGGGAATTGGATTATCATTAGTCAAGAAGATTATAATGGGATATCATAATAAAATCTGAATAGAAAATAGAGTTGAAAATGATTATAGAAAAGGTAGTAATTTCATCATCTTGATTCCCCAAGCTAATTATAAATTGCAGAACAAATAAAAAAATATTATAGAAATCTTTTTCTTTTAAGATTCATTTTCTTTATTGAAATTGTGAGAAAAAACCATAAAATTTTTTGTGAATTAAACTGAATTTTGAAGAATTAGGCATTAACAAAAAAAATGTTAACGCTTTACGTAATCTGAATATATATAAACCCACACCAGTTCAAAAGCAAGCCATTCCTTTAATTTTAAAGGGTCAAAATATTATGGCTCAAGCTAAAACGGGAAGTGGAAAGACTTTAGCTTTTGTCCTTCCAATAATCGAACGACTTAAGTATCTTAATAATGAAGTTCTTATATTAGCACCAACGAGGGAACTTGCTATACAAATAAATAGTGTCATAAAAGATTTAGGAAACCATAGTGTTAAATCGATGACTATATATGGTGGTGTTTCTATTAACAATCAAATTAAGAAATTACATAATGGTGTTAATATTATTGTGGGAACACCAGGAAGAATTATCGATCTTTATAAAAGGAGGGAATTATCTTTCCAAAATATTCGGTTTGTAATTTTAGATGAAGGGGATCGTCTTTGGGATATGGGTTTTGCACCTGATGTTCAATATATCCTAAATCAAATAAAAACAGCCTATCAATTTATGCTATTTTCAGCAACCCTCTATTCTAGTATAAGAGAATTAGTAAAGAAATTCTCTAAAAATAAATTTGTATTTCTTAATTTAAGCAGGGATAATATAACGGTAGGAAGCACTAAACAATTTTATTATATGATTGATAGATTTCAAGAAAAATTTAAGACCTTTTTAAAAATATTACGAAAAGAAAGGCCTGAACATACATTAGTATTTGTTAATACAAAAAAGACAGCAACTTGGCTGAATAAAAAGTTAAGATCAGTGAAAAATTTAAATTTCAATGTACAAGTAATTTCAGGTGATCTATCTCAGGCTCAACGAGAAAATGTTCTTTCTGCCTTCAGGGATCATAAAGTAAATATGCTTATCGCCACTGATGTTGCAGCAAGAGGTTTAGATATTGATAATATTTCTCATGTATTCAATTATGATGTTCCTAAATATCCTGATGTCTATGTTCACCGAATAGGACGAACATCTCGAATGAGTAAGCAGGGTGTCGCAATA
>JAHQWY010000360.1 GCA_029856445.1 Promethearchaeia archaeon | reverse complement strand
TTTTTACCATTAATCAATATTTCTATTAGTTTATGAGGTACTTCCCTTGCCTTTATAAAAATATCTTCTTTTCCAGTTATTATATCACATTCAATATGGATTTGATTATTAATAAAATCAAACCTTTTCATGAGGATTCCATCAATACCAAATACTAACTGTTCCTTGAAATCGATAAACAAATCACCAAAATGTTTTTTCGTATAAGCTGTAGCCATCGCAGCAGTACCTAATCCCCAATCAAACATAATATAGCCTGCAATACGTTGATCCTTACCACTGTGCCCATAATTTTCAAAGACACACCCTCTATCAATACCATTTATAGTGGGAATTCCTTTTAAATTCCCGGGACACAGATCTCTATATTCCTCAAGCAATTGTAAAGCCCAGCTTGCACGTAATGCTGCAATACCTCTTTCCATATATTCCCATTTGCCTGTTTCTAAATAGTATTCCATATAAGTCCTTACAAATAACCCTTGTCTTGCGTCACTTAATTCTACGTCTATATTTTGTACTCCAAATCCTCCAAAAGTATTATAACTTATATAAGGCATATCCCAAATTTGCTGGAATAAAGATAAGATCCCTAGAATGCGTTCCCCAATATCTAAATAAAGCTCTTTATAGGTTATTTTATATAGTTCCTTAAATCCTTCAGCACACCAATAGATGGATAGAGTATTCATAACATTACTCTTAGTAAAATTGTCATAAATAATCCTAAGAGGATAAGTACAAGAATAAAAAGGTTCAAAATCGTGCCATTTATCTTCTGGTAATATTTCATTTTGAATATATTGAGCGATTTTTTCACATGCTTTGATTATTTTTTCATCCTTAATTAGTTTATAATATTCCAATAAAAACATTAAAGAAGCTCCCGAACTTGCAGAATCAATTAAATCTTCATGTATTATTGGAGTTAATTTGTCTGGTTTAAAATTGATGACTGTAGGGATTGCTCCATTTTTTAATTGCAAATCTAAAATCAATTGGACTAGCTCTCTACTTGATTCAATTATCTTTTTATTATCAAAATTAAAGTCTTGCATAAATTTTAGAGCCCAATACATTGTTAGAGAAGCATCCACTACATGAAAATCATTCATATAGAAAAAAGCTTTAGTACCATTAATGATTGAATATTCAATTGCATTATAGGATACGGGTAATACCAAACTTGGGAAAATACCATTTGTTCTTGGTAAAT
Source organism: Promethearchaeia archaeon (assembly GCA_029856445.1). GTDB lineage: Archaea > Asgardarchaeota > Lokiarchaeia > Sigyniarchaeales > SOKP01 > Loki-b32. The sequence goes on along the minus strand of JAHQWY010000360.1, from coordinate 2,540 downwards.
TTAAGACTGTATTTACCATTTGATGACTCTTTTTTATTAAATCTTCATTTTTCCACTGTTCCCCAAAAAATTTTAAACCATATGCAGATCTAATATTTAAAAACCACGCATTATTCCAAACAACCGCTACTCGTTCAAGAATAATCTCATGTATTACATTATTTTCTAATTGGCTTGGTTCAATGAATTTTACTGGTAATTTGTTTTCTCCAATCCACGACCTTACCCAAAATCCCCCACATTCTGCCCCATTTATTTTAAAATCTCCCCAAAATTGATGTCTATCAAATAAAGCTTTAAATCCTTCCTTGACATTAGTATTATAGGGTAGTATTTGAGGTTCTATACTGCCATAAAACAGTTTTCTACCATATTTAGCCCATAAAAAATGATTTATATATTGCATTATTTGAGCCACAGATTTCTCTTTAAAAATAATTATATAGTATCTAAAGGTGAGATCAGTATTTGGTTCAATCTTCCATTTTTTTGTTGTGAAATGTTTGAAAAAATAGTGTTTTACAGGTTTATAATTACCAAATCCATATGAAATAGTAGGAAGCGTATTTTTGGTTTTTGGTATAAGATTAAGGTCTAAAAAAGATTTAAAAGGCCTATTATTACCAAGAGTTTTTAAATCAGGAATAAGAGCAAAAGCATATTTGCCTTTTTTGTACAATAGAACGGGGGATCGAAAAACATGGTCACCTATAACATAATTCTTATTCGGTCGTAAATGTGGAACCCAAGTATAATCTGGGTCATCTCCTAACAAAATAGAATAGTTTACAAGCATCTTCGATAACATAAGTTCATTTTTGTTATATATCTTATATCGAATGTGTAAAATGTTGTCTTCTTCGAGACAATAATCTAAGTTTAATGAAAAATCTGAATCATATAGAGTATAATATAATTTCTTTCGGGTTTGTTTTTTAAATTGGATTGGTTTGAAGAATCTATTTTCTCCTTGCCAAAAATTTAATGTACTTTTCTCCATTATGTTTCTTAAAATTGGAATGTGATCGTCCCCGTCTCTAATTTTAATTATTTCATTATGAAAATCGTTAAATTCTTCAATTTCAAGAATTAGATTTGTTTTGCCCAGAGTGAATTTTGAAAATTTTAACACCTGCAATTTTATTTTGTATTCCTTAATCTTATTCATAAAGTTTAATAAAAGATTAGGTTAAATCATATAATACTATTTGAAATTTAATTTTTAAATTTTAAAATATTATAGAATAATATGATTCCTTCTATAGAATGGACTTCTGATAATAAAGTCAAAATGATAGATCAAACACTATTGCCACATAAACTTGAATTTTTGGAGCTTGATGATTATAGAGATGTTGCTACCTCAATTAAAGTAATGAATATTCGTGGTGCTCCAGCTATTGGCGTTGCGGCAGCAATGGGTATGGCTATAGCAACATTGGAGTATAAAGATTTACCAAAAGAGAAGTTTTTAGAATCAATGGAAAAGGCAGCTGAAATAATTAAAAATACAAGACCAACAGCTTCTAACTTATTTTGGGCTGTGGATAGAATTTGGAAAATAATTGCTTCCTACCCAGATGACCCTAAAAACCTTTCAGAACTTGTTATTGAAGAAGCAAAACTTATGGCTCAAGAAGATATCACCGTTAATAAAAATATTGGTAAAAATGGGGCAGAATTATTACAGGATGGAGATGTTATATTAACACATTGTAATGCTGGTTCCCTCGCCACAGTTCAATATGGAACTGCATTAGCTCCTGTGAGATCAGCAATAGAACAAGGTAAAAAAATAGATGTTATTGCAGATGAGACAAGACCAAGATTACAAGGTGCTCGCTTGACAGCTTTTGAATTACATTATGATAAGATTCCTGTTAAGGTTATTTCAGACACGTCGTCTGGATTATTAATGAGATTAAGAAAAATAAATAAAGTCATTGTTGGGACTGATCGTGTAACTTCTGATGCTGTTTTTAACAAAATTGGCACATATTTAGTAGCTTTAGCAGCAAAAGATAATGATATACCGTTTTATGTGGCAGCTCCGACCTCTACCCTCTCTCTTCATGAAACTGTAAATGATGTTACAATTGAACAACGAGATAGTACTGAAGTTAGTAATGTTCTGGGAAAAGTTCAGATTGTTCCTGATGGTGTTGAATGCTTAAACTATGCTTTTGATATAACTCCATTTAGGTTGGTCACTGGAGTTATTACTGAAGATGGCGTTTTTACCCATAAGGAGCTTTTAAAGCGATATGAATAGAAAAAAAGGATTGCTAAATGCTGATTATGAGTTAAAAATTTCTTTTAAAGAAGTTTTTAACTGAATAAGGTTTTTAGTCATACTTAATTGAGTTCGAATCTGAGTAGAATTTCTAATATTTTTCATTAACCAAATAGTATTTCTTTTTAATTCATTGAATTTGAATTCATCATTACCAAATGGATATGTAAGTTCATTGAGTAGATTGTCAACAATTTCTTCATAAATATTAATATAATTCCTGACCAAAGCCAAACTATTTTTTAAA
>JAHQWY010000359.1 GCA_029856445.1 Promethearchaeia archaeon | reverse complement strand
TGATACATGTGTTATTGAAACTACAAGCACTAGATATGCAATCCGAAGGACTAAAGACGGAATTTTAGCTCATACAAATCACTACCAAACAGAGGAACTTAAAGATGCTAATTTACCAGATGAGGTTAGGTTTAAAATGGATGATATGGATATATCTCCTATAGAATCCCCAATAAAGAGATATAAAAGAGAAAATCAATTGTTAGCAAAAAGTAGGGGGGAAATTACCATGGAAACTATAAAAAACATTTTGAGGGATCATGATAACAGGGAACCAGATGATTTTACTGTATGTACACATGGAGTTTCTGCTGGTACACTTGGTTCCATAATTGTTCTTCCAGAAGTGAGAGAATTTTGGGTTACCGATAATCATCCCTGCAATACTGCATATGAAAAATTTAAGATATAATACTGTCTTCAAATGAAAGTGATTGCTACAAATAAAGACGATATTGGGATTTCAGCAATTGATTTTTTCAGTTTGCCCTAATTTTGGTGGTAAAATAAAATCCACATGGAATTTCTGCGTATATTGCATGCAGAAACATAAATGAAATAGAAAATAAAAAAAATTTTAATATCTTGTCCTTGTTGCTTGAATTCGAAGTTTAGCTTTAGTTCTTTCTTTTTCGTCTTGTAATATGACGTATTGGGTTTTTGATGGTAATTTTATTTCAAAATCTTGTTCAGCAATACTCACATCTTTTTTCAAGTGATCTTGTTCTCTCAGAATCACTTTTATTTTTTCTACTGCAGGTTCATCTACTCTTACAGTTTTGAATTGACTCCAAAGAGACATATCTGCACGACTAGTAAATTCCTGATTTTTCTGCAATTTTATTGTTCCCTTATTTGGGAATCTAGCTTTAAAAACCTTAGGACCATCTACTTTAAAATAAAATTCTCCACGCCATCCTAAAATATCATAGTCTTTCAGAGTTTTCAAACTCATTAATTCTATGCTGATCAAATAACGTTCTTTTTCCTCACCTACTTGATCTTGCGTAAATGATTGGTCTTTAGCATGAGTTTTCTTAGATTTAGCATAATATCGTCTTGGAATTTTTTAATCACCTTTATTTTTGATTACTATCGATATTTTGCATTTCATATGGTATTAAAGTATATATGTTTTTTTAGTAAAATTATTAAAATTTTAATAGTACACGATAAATAAATATCAAATTTAAATTCATGTATTCCCATAGTGATTATATGATTTTTGTTACATTAGATGATGCAACTCAATTATCTGGAATTTTTGGATTAATTTCCATTACAATTGCTTGGTTTTATGGATTAATAGTACTTTACAAATTCATTAAAACAAGAGAAAAAATGTTGTTTTATTTCTTTTTAGCAATTATCTTTACCATGTCACCCTGGTACCCAAGTGGTTTAGGTTTTATTTTTTGGTTGTTTACACGTCAAGAAGTAGCTTATCAAGTGTATGTTCTCTTAGGAACAATAGGAACACCCATAGCTTTATATTCATGGCTTCAAATTTATATGCCAGCTCTACATCCTGAAAAGAAAAATCTGATTACAATAATTAGTATATGCTTCTCGATAATATTTTATATCTATCTGTTCTATTTCTTATTTTTCGCGCCTGGGGCACCTGATAGTGATATTATCGGTATTAAGAGAAGTGCAATCGATATTGATTATAAAGGTTTTATTTTAGTGTTTCTAGCAATTTCTCTGCTGATTAGTATTATTACGGGTAATGATTTTTCTATTGCTTCAATGAAAGTGAAAGAGAACCCAACAATCATATGGAAGGGAAGATTCTTAATAATTTCATTCAATCTTTTTGCCATTGGAGCAATTGGAGATGGATTTATTCAATTAAATCCAGTAACATTAATAATATTCAGAATATTTCTAATGATTGCTAGTACAACCTATTATATCGGTTTTATATTACCTAAATGGATGAAAAGGCTGCTTAAATTAGAATAACTTAACTGTCCTTTTTTTATTTATAATTTATTATAAGAACAGCCCCAAGGACTATAACAGCCCCAATTATATTCCATCCAACAATTGTTTCGATCCTTTGAAGTAAAAGGGAAAATAAAAAGGTAATAAATGGTTCAATATATAAAAACGAGGCTACTTTAGATGATTTCAATTTTAGCTGCGAGTTTTGCCAGATATAGTATCCCAAGATGTAGCATAAAATTCCTATATACAAAACACATATCAACAAAATTATATTAAATGCGCTAGAAATGAAAACAATTAATTCCCTGTTTATCAATACAAGAATAAACAATTCTACTGTTCCAAGATAGGCGATATATTTTAACATGATTAAACTAGAATTATTCTGTTTAAATTTTTTAGTTAGAGTAGAATAAATTGCCCACAAGAAAGGAGTTATAATTGCAAACAAATAACCCACATAGTTGGGGTCCTCAGGAGTAAGCTTATTTAAATTACCCCCCGTTATCAAGAGAAATCCTCCAATTGAAGCAATAATAAATCCAATAGTTTTAGTTGAATTCAATTTTTCTCTAAAAAAGAATAAAGCTAACACCGTAATCACAACGGGGGCTAATAAACATACAATTAAAGCAGGTAGAGTAGGACCAATTATTTGAATAGAGGAATATTGAGCAAAGAAGAAGAAGGAAACTCCAGTAAAACTCGCTAGAATAAGAATAATCCAATCCTTTTGCGAGAATCTAATCTCTCTCGTATTATTATTGTTAGATTTATTTTTTCTTAATATTTTGAGATAGATATCGATTATAATAAATGTCAGAGACACAACTATAAATCGATACAAAGCGACAGAGAGAGGAGGCATAAATTCTACTGCTATATCAACCACTACAAATGAGAAACTCCAAATTACAACCATCAATACTAATTGTAAATAAATTCTTAACATATGTGAGAATTATACTTATATTAATAACAGATTAAAATAAAGCTTTAAATTGATTTATTAATACATATAAATTACGAATTATAATAATTCTTTTTGGATAGAATTCACTTGAAAAAAATCAGCTATAATTTGCGAATTGGGATTATCGGGAATAAGCAATATAATAAAGATATTTTTTTTGATAATTTAAGAAATTTTGCAATAGAGACAACGATTTCTGAAGAATTTTCTGAATTTTTTATCATTTTTAAACAAATTCCAATTAGGGTTAAGCTCTTTTTAGCTGAAAATCTTGAAGAAATTATTAAGAATTATAATAAAATAGAGAAACTAGATGTTATCATACTTACCATAGATTTATCTGATAAGAAATCTATTTATCAGTATTATAAAAACATTATTGATGAATTTAACGAAGTTTATTATTTTCAAGGAATTTCTATTCTCGTGGGGATAGATTTGAATCAAATCTTTAAAAAGAAAGCTTTAAAGAATATTAGGGTAAGTAGATATAGCTTGGAAGATACTACAAAATATCTGAATTTAATTTATTGTTATGAAATCTATAATAAAAATAAAGATGTTATTGAAATTTACAGAAGATTTATTAATGATTTTATTTTCAGATTTCGATACTCTAACCAAGAATTATTTGAAAAGGCAAGATTATATGGGGAAAGACTCATAAAGGAGAGTGATAATCAAATACAATACTTTTGATTTAATTTTATGTAATTCTTTATTTTATTTATTTCTAGTAAAAAAGAGATAAGTTATAAAAAGAATATAATACATTTTAAAATATATTCTGTAAAATTTGAGATTTTTATTTTAAATCGTTAATTTGGAGTTGATAA
>JAHQWY010000358.1 GCA_029856445.1 Promethearchaeia archaeon | reverse complement strand
CTTATGGAGGATGGGGGCTTTTCATGACACCCAGAGCAATGACACGTATAGGATTATTATGTTTAACTAATGGAAATTGGAACGGTACTCAATTAATACCTGAAAGCTATATTACGTCTGCAACTTCAAAACACGTACAATATCCGCCCTACGGATATTCCTTCTGGCTAAAAAATGGGGATTATTATTATGCTGCTGGTTATCTAGGACAATTCTTAGTCATTATTCCTGAATATAATATAGTACTTGCTATTTTCTCTGAGAGTGATTATATTGAGCCAGCTTTAAATCAAATAATTAACGATTTTATAATAAAAGCAGTAATTTCTTTATCAAATCCTCAAATTTCAGGATATAATTTATTAATAATAATAGGAATTGTATCTCTAGTATTTTTCTCAAAAATTAGAAGAAAAAAGGCTATATTATGAGCGATTATTCCTAAAATAAAGTTTTCTTTCATTTTTTAAGGTTTTATTTTATAAATTTATCTGGATCCTAATTTATGTTTAAATTAGAAAAAAAATAATTGAATATCTTTAGAAATATTGAAAAGAATAAGATCCATACTCTTTTCTGGAGATTATTGATTAAAATAAATAAATTTATAAAGTTCTATTTTCGGTAACAACATGGGAGTATTTAAATTAAATTTATTTTTGTACAAGAACTTTTTTAAATATAATATAAAATTTAAAATTATGGCAGAAGAAGAGAAAGATTTTCTTTGGACAGTAAAACTGGATTGGTTAAACATCCTTAGTAAACTCAACTTAACAAATATTAACCAGATTTCAGAAGACAAAAAAATAAAAGCTATAAAAAATCTTACTAAAAATTTTGGGTCTGAAAAGCTTATATCTTTCGAGCCGGAATACTTAGAGGATCTAATAATAGATGAGTTAAAGGAATTAATGAAAAAGGACTTGTGGAAATATGCAAAGGAGCAGGAAAGAATTGAGAAGGAGATACGAAGTAAAGTGATACCTTTTCAAAGAGGTGGTATTATAAAAATTGATCCTCGAGATTTAAAAGATTTTAAGGGAGATGAAAATGATTTGCTTAAATACCTTTATAAAAAATTTCTTGGTGGCGATGACGACGACAAAGACGATGAAAAAGATAAGTATAAAGAGGATAATACAGGTTATTATATTTAGTTGAAGATCTATAATCTATTTTTCCACCTAGCTTCTTAGTGTATATAATAATTTCAGTAGATTTTACTTTTTAGGAGCTTTAAATCTACTTTTTTTATCTTTCTATAACCAAGACAAAATATGAAATAAATGAAACCAGACCAAATTATCCATGATAATGCCTGAAATATATCTACATTTAAGATATAATTAATAAAATCTTCTAATACATAAAATCCAAGTTTATTCAAATCACCTGGAAAGTCAACTCTTTCTGGATTTAGGTTAATTGCAATAATTTCATGCGTATTGTTTTTTAAAGTCTCAAATATATTTGTAATAGTAAAATTTGTTGGATCAACTAACCTTAATTTAATAAAAGTGTTTAAATCCTCATTAGTATGAATATCTGAGCCACCTATACAAGTAAGATTATTAGATAAACAGTAATCTCTGATTTGTTGATATTTTCCTTTATAACTTCCACCAGCAACAATTTCAAAACCATCGACACCCCAATCTCTTAACTGATCCAAAGAATATGGAACCCCAAAACCCCCATTAGGATTAGGAACATAATTGTAGTGATTAACAATAATATATCCCCCATTTGCTTTTACATAGCTTATTGTATCCGAAGCGTTCATCGCCACGGGTCCTCCAGGAGTATATGATTGTAATGGTACAATCTCTTCTGTAATACCATAATAATTCATATGAATATCATGTGCGTTATCAGTCCATTCTACAGCCATGAAAACTAAAAAATCTAAGTTATGACATTCTACATACTTTTGAGCTGATTTTGCACCTCTTAGATTGTCATGGTCAGAAAAAGCAGCTCCTGAAATTCCTTGCTTCATATACCATTTAATTCGTTCCTCAACTGAAAGCCATCCATCAGAATATGTTGTATGTACATGAAAATCAAATAAAAATTCATCATCATCAAGAGGTTCTACTGGGATTATTTTATGAGGGGGAAAAGGTGTAGAGATGGAGATAACATTAAGACTAAGTAGTAAAAATCCAATACCAACAAATAACACTATTTCTCGTTTTATCCCATATAATTTCGAATTTTTCCAAGAAAAAGATTTCTTAAATAGATTCAGAGAAAGTTTTGGATGTAATAATTTAATACACATATAAACAATTTTCATAAAGATGAGAGTAAGGCTTATTCGAACAGCTAATTGTACAGGTACCATGAAATATCTACTTACAAAGAAATAGCCTTGAATCATAAATCCAATTAAAATATATGTTCCAACAATCAAAATAGCAATACTTAATGTTTTAAAAGAAAAAGTAATGATATCTGCTAATGGGTAAGAGATTAATTTGAGCTTATTAGAATTAAATAAACCAAATCTCTTTAAACATAAATATATTCCTCGTAAAATTGGATAAAACATTAAAAACAGAAACATCCACGTGAATTTATATTCTAAAATATATCCAACTGTATAAAAAGGTTCTACGATATACCTCAATAGTGTTAGTTTACTTGTATAGTTTGAAGAAACATCAACCTGATTAAGTGCATCATAGAATATAACAGTTTTTTCTCCAATAATAGATAAAACTGTGAGAAAAAAAAACCAAATAAAGAAAACAAAAGAAATAATTAAAAAAAACTTATTATTTTTGACGATAGATCGTAGTTTCATAATTATTACTTATATTGAACTTCCATATAAAATTTAAAATTAGAAGTAAATATGTTAGTTTTTTGATAATTTTTAATTTAACATATATTTATCCAATGTCTTAAGGGATATTCTAAATTTTTGATGTACTCTAACATCTACAATTGGGAATATATCACATATTTTTTTTCTTAAATCTTTCTCATTAATTTTACAGGAGGGTTTTGTTCCTTTCAAACGTAAATTTAAAATAGGCATTCTAGGATCAGTTGGGTCAATTTTATCATCCAAATTTCTTAATAAAGATTTTAATTTTTTTATTAGAATAAATTCAAAGTCTTTTTTATTTCTGATTTCATAACTTAAATATAATGTTTTCCACATATACTTTCGGTTTATTAAACGAATTGCTTTGACTTTTTTTACATATTTTTCATCTTTTTTTAGAATTTCTACTAAAAAAACACCTCGTCTAAATGAACTATCTATAGAGGATACAGCTTCCGAAGATCCTGGATTAAAAATCCAATCTCCAAGTATGAATTGCTTATGATAATGTCCTAAAGCTAAATAGTCAATTCGGTGTTTTAGTAATTGAATTTCTTCCAATTTAATACCTGGAACATTATCCATCTGACCCTCAATACCAAAGTGCTGTAATAGAACATTAAATAACCCTCTATCATTATCTATAGCCCTTCTTATTTTTGGAAGGGAAGAAATTGGTCTTTCACCTAAATAACGGGAACCATACACAACCACATCTTTTATTTGTATTTTACCTCCTATTTTTATAGCAAAATTATATGGTTTGAATATTTCTTCGTAATCTGCATCCAAATCAGCGTCAAGGAGAATTATCAATCCCAGACTATTTAATAGTTTTAACCATGATTGACCCCGTTTCTCGAATCTAACACCTCTTGAAAATTTTCGAATATCATGATTACCTTCAATTGCTATAATTAGAATT
>JAHQWY010000357.1 GCA_029856445.1 Promethearchaeia archaeon | reverse complement strand
AGTCTTGAGTATGAATTTCATCGATTACTATGAGTTCTCCATCTTTCAATCCAAATTCATATTTAGTATCAACCATAATAAGACCATTTTTTTTACAATGCTCTTGGCCGTATTTGAATAATTTCAATGAAGCCTCTTCCATTTCTTCATAAATCTCTTTTTCTACCATTTTCTCTCTTATAATCTCTTCTTTAGAGATATAAATGTCATGTCCAGTTTCAGCTTTCGTAGATGGTGTGACTAGGATTTTATCTAATTTTTGATTTTTTCTTAATCCTTTAGGCAATATTATCCCTGAAGTAGGTTCACCCTTTAAATAGTTACGCCATGCAGTACCTGTAATATATGCCCTTACGATTATCTCAACAGGAAGAGTTTGACACTGATGAACAACTGAAACACTTGGATCTGGTACTTCAATAATATGGTTTTTTATTAAATGTTTAGTTTTTTCAAACCAGAAGGAAGAGATCTGATTTAACATCTGACCCTTAAATGGAATTGTTGTAATAACACGGTCGAATGCACTTAATCTATCAGTGGCGATAATTATTCTTTTATCTTCTAGGATGTAATTATCTCGGACCTTTCCTCTGTACAGATTCCCTAAGGTATTGAAATTTGTTTCCTTTAATGTATAATTTAGTTGTTTTTTAATAATCTCTTCAATATTTTCCGCTTTCATGATTTATGCATAATTGAGTATATCATAAATAATATATTTATTAATTAAGGAATAAAAGTGAGTTAATCCACATCTACAGAAATTCCACATTTATTACATCTTTTAGTGCCTCTAAATAGTGGATTATCACATTCAGGACAATGATATCTTTTCTCTTCTTCTGCAACCCACCTTTCTGTCCCTATTTCTCTCCATCTTGGTATTGCTCTTAAAATTACTTTCTTTCCAACGGGAATTGGAAAATTTTCTATAAAATTACAGGGAAAATCGTCACATTGATAACAACCATCTATTTCTTTACTTTTTATACAATCTCTTATAGGACATAACTGGCAATACCCAAATATATCTTCTTTATTTTCAGAAAGGCATCCTTTACACTTAACATCTTCGACGGTTTTCGAAAATGGTTTATATACATCTACAAGGCGTTCTTTAAATTTTAAATTATTATCTCTATCAGAAATATAAATAGCACAAACACCACAATATAATCCGCAAGGAGCTAAGAGCTCTTTATTTATAGTTACCATATCTTTACCTTTTTTACTTTTTATAATACATACCGTTATTAAATTCTGTTATATTATATTTTTTTTTATTTTTTTCCATTTTTTTCTTAAAAATTTGACTTAAATCTAGATCCAATAAATTAATAAGACTAATTAGATAAATAAAAACATCTGCGATTTCGTCAGAAATATTCGTCAAAAGTATTTTGTCCCCCAAAATATCTTCCTTTTTGTAATCTTTAAAAAGCAATAATTGAGAAAGTTCACCAGCTTCACAATTTATTGCTTGTACCAGGTTTTTTGGTGTGTGGTATTTAGTCCAATTACGCTTATTAACAAATCTTTTGACCTTATCTTTAAAGAATGAAATTGGAGTATTTAAATCATTTAATTCAGGAGTTTGATTCATGATTTCAAAATAATATGTGATTAAACAAGCTTATGTGTTATAATCACTAAAGACTTCTAATAAACTCACATATTAAATCATTAATAACATCTTTTCTCTGAGCAGGGGCAAAATGACCCGCCATATCAATGATTTTTAGGGTAGAATTAGGAATTTTCTTATGTAGTTCTTCAGACATCTGTTCAGGAGCAAAATTATCTAACCTTCCACCAATAATTAAGGTTGGACAATTAATATGAGAAGGATCATATTCATTAATTTCATTTATCATATTAAATATCTGCTCCTCTATTTTCATGTATAATTCATCTTTAGTTAATTTTATCCCTTCTAAGGAATTTGATAAAGCGGTTATGATGTAGGGTATAGTTTTATCTAATATTTTTTCAATGGAGTTCGCTACAACGTCTAAGAAGTTCATACGGATGAAGTAGGGGAGTAAATTATAGAAAATGTTCCGTATAACATTATCTATAATAATATAACCTGAATTCATTAAGATTAGAAATTTTATTTTATCTGGGTGTTTCATTGTAAATAACTGACCTATCATCCCCCCAACAAGGGAATGCCCTATAATTCCATATTGTTCATCTATTTTTAAAAAACTTAAGAGATCTTCTAAATCTCTAATGATATCATATCTTAGATTTTTTGAAAGGTTTAATTCCTTGGGATGATCACTCCTACCATGCCCTAAAGCATCGAAAGCTATAACATGATAGTTCTCTTTTAACATTTGTATTTGTGATTTAAAGAATGAAGCAGAAGAGGCAAAACCATGCAATAAGATGATGGTATTATCTGAATCGGGGTTGATGTTCTCGTAATATAGATTATATCCCTCCTGATTCTTAAAGTAAGGCATGGATCTAAGATATTATTGTATTTTATAATTTTTGAAATAAAAGATTCAAAAAATACTTTTCTAAATTAGAAAGAAAGTTAACAAAAGTGAAAATAAACAAAAAAAAATTATAGGTCTTTTGTGACTCTTTTTTTCACATGAAGCTCTAACATGGTTGGCATAAAAATCCTGTTTAATTTCTTGTAAATCTTGACATTTTGTTTAATAGGTTCTTTAGAATCAATAAATCTTACCATATTACCAACAGCACTTTCAATGTTATCATATTTTTTGGTACCATAAAAACCTAAGATTGCGGCACCCATTGCAGCACCGTCTTTTATTTCAGGTATAAGGATTTTTTTCCCAGTTACATCTGCTAGAATTTGTGCCCATAGTGGACTATTCATTGCCCCTCCGTCAGCTCGAACTTCCGAAACTTTTGCACCACCCATCGCTTCCAACATTTGGAGGTACATTTGAGACACTAATGCAGCAGATTCCATGATTGCTCGAATCATATGACCCCTTGAATGATTCCATCCTAAACCGTGAATTGTACCCTTTCTAAACATATATAAAGGTATAAAAAGTAATCCTTCACTACCAGGTGGAATTGTTGATGCTTCATTTGCTAAGATATCATATACATTGACCTGTTTCTCATGACTCTCCTTAATTTGTAATTGAGAAAAATTATCTTTAAACCACTTCATCGCTGTTCCTGTTCCTGGCATTGCGCCTTCAATAGTCCACTTTCCCTTAATAGGTAGTGGTAAAGATAGAATAGGAACATCTCCAGCAGGTTTAATAGGTCTATTTGTCACATAATCAATAAAACTTCCAGTTCCCGTAGTAATTTTTGCTTGCCCTTCATCAATTACTCCTAATCCTAATGCAGCACATTGTTGATCTCCAGTTCCCATAACTACAGGAATATTATTTGGTAAATTTAATTCTTTCGCTACCAGGGTAGAGAGTTCACCAACTACCTCTCCAGGAGGGCAAAGCTCAGGCCATAAATCAATAGGAAGTTTAAAACGCTCGGACAATCCCTCATCCCAATTCAAGGTTTCTAAGTTAAGGATTCCAAAAGTTGCATTCGTATAATCTGTCAAATATGCATCACATAATTTATTATAGATAATGGTATCCCCAAAAGCAATTTTAAATGCTTTTTCATAAACTTCTGGGTTATTTTCTTTCACCCATAAAATCTTAGGTAATGATCTTCTAGTTCCACCATCCTTTTCGACCCATTCTCTAGTGGTCGGGTCTCCTCTATCATCCATCCATGTTATAGCAGGTTGTAAAGGATTT
>JAHQWY010000356.1 GCA_029856445.1 Promethearchaeia archaeon | reverse complement strand
AGAACAAGAGCTTAACGAATTGAAAAATGATATTATCCCCGTCTGGAAAGGGAAGACATTAGCTGATCGAAAAGAAGAACTCTGGAAGGAAGCAGGCTTATTTAAGGAGAAAAAGAGTTCTATGGAAAGAGCTATAAGTTGGATTAATCCATTTTATGCGAACATGCAAGGTCATACTATTCCAGGTTATAAAAGAGTTCTTAAAATAGGATTTAAAGGAATAGAAAAGAGAGCTATTGAAGAACTTAAAAAACTTAAAGAAACTGATGAGGATTACGAAAATCGCAAGACTTTTTACGAAGCAGTTCAGGTTACTTCGAAAGCTGTTTGTGATTACTCCAATCGATATGCAGCTCTCGCAATGGAAATGGCTGAAACTGCATCAGAAACAAGAAAGGCAGAACTTTTAGAAATTGCTGAACGTACAAGACGAGTACCAGCTCTCCCCCCAAGAACTTTCATGGAAGCACTTCAATCTGTATGGATGACGAACGTTGTTATGGAAATGAGTTATGGTGAAGGAAATATCTTTTCTCAAGGACGAGTAGACCAATATCTTTATCCTTATTACGCTGCCGATTTAGCAGAAGGTCGTGTTACTTATAAGGAAGCTTTAGAAGCCATTGAGGAATATTTGGTTAAACTTGCGTCTGTCGTTATAGCTGGACAAAACAATATTACTATAGGAGGATTAGACAAGGATGGAAATGATGCTACAAATGATATATCATATATGTTCCTTGAAGCTATTGCAAATGTAAAAAGTTTATTAAACACCTTATCAATAAGGATCTCTTCTAAAAGTCCTCGTAATTTTTTGAAAAGAACAATTGAAACTTTTCGACACACGGCAGGAATGGGAATTCATAATGATGAAATCTTAGTACCACAGCTTCAAGAAGATGGCTATTCACTAGAAGATGCCCGAGATTACTCACTCGTAGGGTGTGTAGAACCTCATGGTACAGGTTTTGATTTTTCATACACTGCAGGTAATGGCGTTCGATTGTCAGTCGTTTTACATATGGCTTTAAATGAAGGACGAATTCTTATAGCAGGGAACCGTCAATTTGGAGTAAAAACACCTGATCCAAAAACTTTTAAAACTTTCGAAGATGTGAAAAAAGCTTTTGTAGATCAGCTTTCCTTTGGAGTAGATTTAGTTGTGAAAAAGGCAGAGTTAAAAGATCGAGCCTATGCAGAATATTTTCCTTCCCCATTGCTTTCATCTACAATAGAGGGATGTTTAGAGAGTGGAAAAGATGTAACTCGAAATGGTGCGCGCTATAATAACAACCCTATTGGCTGTCAAGCATTAGCAACCGTAACCAATTCATTAGCAGCAATTCGGTGGGCAGTATTCGAAGAAAAATTATTGACAATGGAAGAATTAGTTACGCATCTTAATAATAATTTCAAGGGAGCAGATAAACTTAAAGAACTTTTAAGAAATAAAGCTCCAAAATACGGTAATGGTGATGAACGGACAGACGAACTTGCAATATGGATTGAGAAAACTTTATGTGATATTGTGAGAAAATACCCTGCTAGAGGTGGTGCTGGTATTTATCGCACATATTTTGTATCTTCAGGACTTAATATTCTTGAGGGTAAGATGTTAGGAGCGACTCCCGATGGAAGATTATCTGGTGAAGCTGTTTCTAATGGTATATCTCCTGCAAACGGAACAGAGAAAAATGGGCTTACTATGACGCTCCGGTCAGTAGCTTTAGCAACAAAAGATGCTCTCCTAACCGGTGGAGCAAGCATGAACATAAGAATCAATCCCAGTTTATTAGAAAAAGATGATGGTTTAGATAAATTGACTTCTATTGTAGAAGCTTATTTAGAGTTAGGGGGAAGAGAACTTCAGATTAATCCTGTAAGTTCAGAAACATTGAGAGATGCACAAGCTCATCCAGAAAAATACCCTGACTTGTCAGTTAAGGTTACGGGTTATTCTGCTCGATTTATAGAAATAGGTAGGAGTCTTCAAAATGACATTATCACCCGTACAGTATTTAACGAATTATAAAAACCAGTTTTAATTATATCTATTTTTTGTAATGCTTTTATAAAATGATATGATATTATTATAATTTATAAATAAATATACATAGTTAATTTAAATAAAAATAAAAACAATAATTGAATTATGGTAGTTCAAGATATCAAAATGACCCCTCTTCAAGGGATTCCCTCCGAGAGGGTTCGAAAGATTAGAGATAGAATGCTATCTATGCCTAGAGAACTTGATATTGAACGAGCTCGGTGTTATACAAGAATATATAAGCAAATGGAAGATTCTCCGCCCTGTATGAAAAATGTTAAGGCATTGGAGGAATTCTTACGCTGTCTTCCAATAAGAATTGAGGAAGATGAGCTTCTTGTAGGAGTAAAATCTAGCAAAGTAAGAGCTGATCCTTTTGAAATAGAACGTGGAATGCGAGCTAGCATTTTTGGATTTATCTTTAATGATAAAATAGATAAAAGAATAAGAGATGGTTTCAGCAAAAGTTTTACTTTCCTTAATCGATATCTTCCCTTACCAAAGGAAGAAATGGATGAGTTGAAAAATGAAATCATCCCTTTCTGGAAACAAAGAACAGTAGCAACTCGAAAGTTAAAATATTGGAAACAAGCAGGTTTACGTGAAGAAGAGGCAGAATCTAGTCCTTTGGGTAGGATTCGGAGCGGAACTGATATATTTGCAGGTGCTAGCGGTCAAGGACATGTCATTCCAGGATATAGACGGGTTCTTAAAATGGGTTTTAGAGGAATCGAAAAGATGGCGCAAGAAGGACTTGCAAAACTAAAGGAGACAGATGAGAAATATGACCAACGCAAGGATTTTTATAACTCAGTTATAGTTGCTGCAAAAGCAGTCTGCGATTATTCTAATCGTTACGCAGACTTGGCAAAGGAAATAGCAGAAAATGCTTCAGAAACAAGAAAGGCTGAACTTTTAGATATTGCTGAACGTACAAGAAGAGTGCCTGCCCTTCCCCCTAGAACTTTCATAGAAGCACTTCAATCAATATGGATGACTAATGTCGTAATGGAAATGAGTTATGGTGAAGGAAATATTTTCTCTCAAGGACGAGTAGATCAATATCTTTACCCATATTACGTTACTGATCTAGCCGAAGGAAGGATAACATATGATGAAGCTTTAGAACTCATTGAGGAATATTTAGTCAAGCTTGCTTCTGTCGTTATTGCAGGACAGAATAATGTAACTATTGGTGGTTTAGATAAAGATGGAAATGATGCCACAAACGATATTTCATACATGTTTCTTGAGGCTGTTGCAAACGTAAAAAGTTTATTGAATACAATATCAATACGGATTTCTTCCAAGACACCCCATAATTTTTTGAAAAGAACACTTGAAGCTTTTAAATATACCGCTGGAATGGGTATTCATAATGATGAAGTTCTAGTCCCACAGCTTCATAATACTGGATATTCATTAGAGGATGCTAGAGATTATTCACTTGTAGGGTGTGTGGAGCCCCATGGTACTGGTAATGATTTCTCTTATACTGCAGGGAACGCTATTCAGATTTCAATCCTTCTTAACATGGCATTAAATGAAGGACGTACCATTTTTTCAGGAAATAAAACTGTCGGAGCAAAAACACCCCCAGCTAAAACTTTTAAATCTTTTGAAGATCTCAAGATAGCCTATGTAGAACAGCTTAAATTTGCCATAGATCTCACGGTACAAAAGGCTGAGTTAAAGGACAAAGCATTCGCAGATTATCTACCTTCCCCA
>JAHQWY010000355.1 GCA_029856445.1 Promethearchaeia archaeon | reverse complement strand
TTATATTATTCAGTCGAGAAATTCCTAATTGATATAGTGGAGAAATTTGACCAACCAAATTTACTTGATTGGATATTCGAAAAAATCGTACCCAATATTGAGAGTAAATTTCTTTATGAACTTGCATTGTTATCTCTTGTAGAGACAAGTTTAAAATTCAAAAGGTGGGAAAAAGCTGAGCTTTACATCTTTTATGTCCTAAAGAATATTGATAGCTATTCAAAATCTGAAATGTATAACACAATGAACTCATTTAAAAACTTAGTAAAAACTATTAAATGGTCTGAAAGATCGGATAAAATAGATATCCTACTTAAAGAGAAATTAATGGAATATGGAGATCAAGTTGATACAGACTATCAGATACAGATAATCGAATTTCTTGAAGATTTAAAGTATATAGAACTAGCTTACGAGCTGGCTAAGAAGATTCAAGTAAATTTACCCCCCGAGAGCGTTAAAGTGGAGGAAGTTAGAAAGTTAGTAAGAAGATTACATTCCACTCCAATATCTGAAAATAAACCTGAATCAAGTTTAGATTATGATATAGAGGAGGTCGACAATAAAGAAAAATAGTTAAATTTTGTCTTCTTTTGAGTTTTGTTGAATTTTTTTTATTTCTTCTTCAACTCTTTTCATTTCTTCTTCTTTAATTTTTTGTTCTTTTTGTTCAAGATTTTTTTGCTTAAGTTCTAACTCCACCTGAGATAACTCCTTTTCCCTTTCTATCAACTCTTCTTTTAATTTTAGAGCTTTTTCTCTTTCCAAAATTTCTTTTTCCTCTAATTCTTTTTCTTTTTCCTCGATTTCTAGTTTTTTCTTTTTTATCTCAAGATCTTTCTTTTTTAATTCAAGCTCCTTGTCAATTATTTCTGATTCTTCTTTTTTCAATTTTTTAGGAAGTTTTACCTTTATCGCAGAATCTTCGCCGTTTTCCTTTATCAACATCTCTTCCTTTAATTTTAATACTTCCTCTTTT
Organism: Promethearchaeia archaeon; assembly: GCA_029856445.1. Lineage (GTDB taxonomy): Archaea > Asgardarchaeota > Lokiarchaeia > Sigyniarchaeales > SOKP01 > Loki-b32. The sequence goes on along the minus strand of JAHQWY010000355.1, from coordinate 2,800 downwards.
GTTTGAATCACTTTCTCTTCAATTTCTTTCTCTTTTTCTTCCAATTCTAATTTTTTTCTTTTTATTTCCAGCTCTTTCTTTTTCAATTCAAACTCTTTATCCAAGATCTTAGATTCTTCAATTTCTAATACATCAGGCGGATGGATTTCTCTGGATACCTCTTCAGAAGGTATTTCTAATTTACTCTTTTCATCTTCAACGATTTCTTCGATTTTTTCAACTGTGACGATTGATTTCAGAATTGTATCAATTGAATTTTTAACTTCTTCATTAATGGAAATCTCTGGTGTTTCCTTAACATAATCAGTTAAGATTTTTGTCACCAAAGTTGGAGATTTTTCACCGATGGTTATTAGAGCTTGTATTGCCTTTTCAACAACAAAATCCTTTTTATCATTTAAAATTTCAACAATAGAGGTAATTAAAGATTCATCATCAATTTTCGCATCTCCTCCTGCCATATAAATTATTAACTGTAAATCAGCTTCACGTACATTTGGATCATCGGATTTTAATAGATCTTCACTGTAAGGAAGGAATAAATCGCATTCATTTTCACATATTATTTTTAGTAACAATAAAAAGGTATATCTCAAAACTGAGTCCTTTTTAGAAAGATTTTCCAATAAGGAGGGAATGTCAATGATTAGATTTTCAAGTAAAAACCTTAAGACAGTTCTACCCCCATGAATAGATAATAATGTCTCAAGGATATTTTCTAATCGATCAATATAATTCTCTTCAGCTGAATCAGCTAGATAAAGAGCAATAATATTTACAGCGTCATCTATCCTTCCATCCTTAACAAAATCTTTTATTGTCTTAATTTCTGAAATGTCATTTTCCTCTTCACTCATAATTACCACACTATTTTTTTTTTCACTCTACCCAAACTATATAATAATCCTGATAAATACGGTTTATAAAATTTAATATTAGTCTTAAATCTCTAAATCTAAGAGGTACAGGATTCTCTTCTTCATCATAGACATTCGTTTCAGTACTAAGATATAATGTTATTTCTAGATTTTGGTTTATGTCCATTTGCAAATTTATTTCATCACAGTATTGAGTTAATGCATTGAGGTCTTCCCAAAATGTATTCCAAAAATAATGATCTGCTTTAGAATCATTTTTTATTGAAGGCTCTGTTGAGATTTTGCTTAACACATCATAAGGTACTTTAACAGTAATTTCTACATGTTTTGAATGTTCTTGTCTCATTTTAACTTCGGGAAAGTAAATTCCGGAATAAAGTTTGCAAACACCTTGTATTAACTCAAGATCAGGGATATTCTCTCTATTTGCATTACATAAGACATATTGTTCATTCAAGAAGATTACATGAATCTTATCTCCAAATTTAAAAACTAAATAATTATCTGTTAAAAGGTATTCAAATTTTTCATTCCTGTTCTGTATTCGATCATCAAATATTTTAAAGGCTTCGTTCCAATTTTTAAATGACACATATTTATTTAATTTACGATAATCCCCATGGAAAAACACATCTAGAAAATCAATCAAATATAGAAAGGCATCATAAGGTCTATAGACAACAGTTTTATTTCTGAAAAACCTTTCAACAACACCTTTATGAACACTATAGCAAAACTTAGGTAAATCTTCTAATTTAAGGTCATTTTTTATTCGAAGTTTAAGCAAAAATCTACGAGTGCAAAGTGGAGTCAGGGTGCACTGGATGCGGTCAATTTGACATTCTTCAAAGCATAGTTTATCTATTCTTTTCCTCAATAAATCTATTAATTCAGATTTAAATTTCATCTCTGATTCATTGTTTAAAAATTTTATAATATCATCAGGTTGAATTTGCATCTTGAGAATTGAGAATCTTGGCAATCTAACTTAATAAATAAGAATTATTAAAATCTAATAATTTTTATTATTTTTTAAAGAACCCATAGAAGATGGGTGAACTTACTAATAAATGAATTATAAAGAGTTATTAATTAGTATTTCTTTATTTTTTATATCGAAACCTTAGGATTAATGGATCATGCTTCGTCAAGTTCATATCTTTTCTGAGAAGGAACATATTTTTGTAAAGGACTTTGCCATAGCCTTTGGAAGTAAAGAATTAAAAAATGTTCTTGAAACTATTAACAAATATATGGAAATGCCTATACCTGGTAAAACTATTAACAGAAAAATTTCTAATTTCCAAATCTTCCATAGAGGAAAAGATGGCCTATATTTCTTGTTAGTGACAGATTTAGTTGATTCTCTTCAATATATGGAAAAAATTTTAGTAAAGGTTATTGATAAATTCCAGGAATTGTTTCCAAACGTCATAAAATTCAAAGAATTAACCGAAGAAGCAGAGGAATTTGGTAGTTTTCTTGATGATATTCAAAGAGACATGCACTCAAAAATCGCAATTATTGGACCAACAAATGTAGGTAAAACAACACTTTTTGATTTACTGCGAAATGATGATGAAAAGGAGATAATCGATTTTGCAAAATCATCTACTTTAACTATTAATAAATTGACATTTGAAATTTGGGATTTTCAATTAAGAGATAATTTTTCACCATTATGGCCTAAATTTGTGAGTGGGTCTGATTTAATTATATTATTATTTAACTTAGCAAACTACCATTTAAAAATAATAAAACACTTTATAAATGTCCACAAAATAGATAGCAGTGCTTCTAAATTAATAATAATTGGTAATAAACGAGATTTAGTAGCTGATGAGGACATTAGACGAATAAGGAATGATTTGAATATTTCTAATTTTGAGGAAATATCTTTAAATTCTCCTGAAGCTAAACTT
>JAHQWY010000354.1 GCA_029856445.1 Promethearchaeia archaeon | reverse complement strand
GCAAATTCACATCCAATTACACCCGCGCCTATAATTAATAAACGTTTAGGGATAGTCTTGAAATTTGGATCTAAGATATCATCACTAGTTAATATTCTCTTATGATCAACATTAAAGTTTGGAATTAAAGCAGGAGTTGAACCTGTAGCAATTATAACTCTTTTACCAAGAATGATTTCTTCATTAGTTTCTCCTTGAATAAGAATTTTAAAACCATTTTTTGCGTCTCCTCCAAGTATTTTACCATGTCCGATATAAACATCATTCTTCCAAGATTTTTGGAGATTAGCTATGCCTATTCCAAGCTCATTTACTATATTATTCTTCCGATCAACCACTTTATTAAAATCGGTATTATATCCTTTGAGCTCAACCCCAAATTCTTCTGCATTTTTTAGTTTTTCAATAAAATGAGCAGAGGCTAGTAATGCTTTAGTTGGAATACACCCTCTGTTTAGACATGTGCCACCTAATTTGTTTTTCTCAATTAATGCAACTTTAGCACCATATTGAGCCGCTCTAACGGCAGAATGATAGCCCCCTGGGCCTGCCCCTATAATTACTAAATCATATTGCTTTTCTACTGTTTCTTGTTTAAGCATTTTTATCTCCGCGATTTGTTAATATAGATTTTGAATTAATTTTATACCAAAAATTTTGATTTTTGGATGAATAAAATATTAGATTTTACGTCGTGTTCTTTTAATTGTCTCATAATCTCAACTAAAGTATTTTCCTCACCGATATGTACAAAGGTTAAATCTCTGCTGTCTCGATCTTTTATAACACTAAGGATTTTCTGAGTAATTGAATCAACTCGAATTTTCTGATTAATGTAATGGTTTAATTCTTTTAACTCGTTTGAATAATAATCAATTAAATAGCTTAACTCTTGAGCACCAGGAGTATTTTTATCTTTCAATAAATCATAAGATGACTTTAATTCATTATATTTATTTTGAATTTCACTAATTTGACTTGAAAAATGTCCTTTTACGAAGTGTGGTAATTCAACTGTAAAATATGGAATTTCAAACTCTTTTAATACTCTCGCTAGATGTGTCTCATTAAATTCTCTCAAACTTGTATACCCTAAATCGATTGTAGCGAATTTAACTGGAATTTCCTTGAATTTTTCTATCAAAATTTCAACATCACTTTCGGTTATATCTCCATCCATATCTCTTAAGAGATACACGGAAAAATTATTATCCATTAAAGTTTCAAACATTATACTATTCATTTTTTTTAATCCCCTTTTTTTTATTTTTGTTTGACTTTTTCATTATTTTTATTCTGAAAAGATCAGTTTTTGAACTATCCATCTTATTTTAATTATGCATCCCCCGTCATTTCGAATGCCTAATTTAAACCTAATAGACACTCGGAATACAAATGACCAATGTAATTCGGAAAAACTTTTCTTTTCCAATAATATAATATTGAAAATAATATATAAATGTTTCGGAAAATGATCAGTAATACGCTTTAAAACAAAAAGCAAGATGCATGAAAAAGATCTTAACAATTATTTTAAATCAAAAAAAATTCATGAAAAAGTTTATTTAATATATCAGAATCCATAATTTAATGTAACTAATTAATAATTATATTGCGAATTATAGGAATTATTACTGATCATTTTGCATATTGTAAAATTAAGGTAATCATACTGATCCCTATTTAATCTAAATCGATAAAGTGATATATTCTTATTATAAATCTAAAAATATTTAAAAAAAATGTTAAATGCCGTCGAGGAATATAGTTCTAATTAGTTGTTTTACTAGCTAAAAAATTAATAAAAACAAAAGGAAAAAAGACAAAGGATAGGTGTGCTTAAATTTATATACCGTAAAATCATTTTTTTTTCTTAAAAATGACAAATAAATTATCCGAGGGTTATGTAACCGTTAATGGAAAAAAAATTTTCAGTTCAAACAATAATTTAACTCTGTGTGAAATTGAAAGTTTAGCTGAAGTCCAAGGACTTAAGGATCTTATAAATTTAAAGTCTTTAACTATTAATGGTCTTTACCTTAGACGAATAGATAATCTTGAGAACTTGAAAAACCTTGAATTTCTGGTAATTAATAAAAGTGAGTATCTTAATAAAATCGAGAATCTTGATCATCTTACAAACTTAAAGCTTTTGGATCTTAGTGATAATTGCATAACTAAAATTGAGGGTCTAGACAATTTGATGAATCTGGAGAGAATATATCTCAATGAAAACAGAATTAGCGAGATTGAAGGGTTAGAGAATCTTGCCAATCTGAAGGTTTTAAGCTTAAGCACGAATAAAATCACAAAAATAGAGAATTTAGAGAATCTTAATGGATTAGAAATTTTAAATCTTAATTCGAACAACATCAAAGAGATTATAGGGTTGGATAGACTAATCAATCTCAGAGAATTATATCTCGGTGGGAATAAAATTTACGATATTGAGGGATTAGATACATTAATCCACTTGAAAACGCTTGATCTTGGAGCGAATATTATCCCAAAAATTCAAAATCTTGAAAAATTGGAAAAATTAGAGTTTTTAGATTTAGCAATTAATAAGATAAAAGAAGTTGAAGGGATTGATAATTTGGTTAACCTAAAAACTCTGCATATCTTTGGGAATCTTATAAGTCCTAACTCATTGAAAATTTTAGATGATATGAGTGAAAAAGGCGTTACAGTACATTCATGAAATCAAAAAAAAATGAATAATTTACAAAGAGAGAATTTCTCTTATTCTTACTCATGTCATTCCTGATTCAAAATAACCAACATACTTTAGGTTTTTCGTCTTTCATCACTCAATAATCTATTACGTGGTTATAAACTTCTTTTTGTCTTTTTTACACATATATTCTATACTATCTCTTCCTCCTTTTGCCGCACCAGATACACCTGTATCCCCTACCCATTGACCAATCATAAAGAAGCTTTTTAACTTAGGCAATGTTCTGGACATTTTCGCAGAAAAGGGATTAGCCCAACCCATATAGGAACCTTTCCAGTTATTAGTATAGCGAACAATAGTCAAAGGGGTTGCTACATCGATAGCTTCGATTTTATCTTCAATGTTAGGTATAATTTTTTTCAGAAAAGTGATAACAGCTCTTTCCACTTTTTTTTTTTCCTGTTGATATTTCTCTCTATTCTGAGATAATTTTTCCCAATTTTCAAATTTGCAACTAAAACCAATAGCGAGAGTAGTTTTATCTTTGGGGGAAAGTGTCGGATCAAAAGCATAATTTTTAAAGCTGAGGAATTTATGCTCTTTTCCAGCTATTTCAATTGGTTTTTCAAGTTTATAAAAATTATAAATTGAGTTAGTTAGATTAGAATTGCTTGACAAATCCATATCTACACCAATTGATACTTGTAAATAGGTGGGGAAAGTAGGTTGAGTTTCATAGCAATTCCTGATTTTTTTATTTATAAATTTACCATCTAACATTTTGAAGATAGTGCTATAACCGTCTGCAGCAGAAATAACCATGTCTGCTTTAACCTCTTTACCATCCTCTAGTTTTATACCAACAGCTTCATTATTCTTAACTAAAATCTTTTCAACTTTTGAATTATAATGAATTTTACCACCTAATTTAAGATATCTCTGTTCTATACTCTTGGCGAAATTCAGAGAACCCCCTTCTGGAAAACCACAACCTTGGGTTGCAATTATAAAAGGAACACCGAAAAATTGAGTAAACTCAGTATCTGCCATTAGACCTTGTATAGCTTGCTGTAGGACAGGATTTTTAAATTTTGCTGCAAAATCA
>JAHQWY010000353.1 GCA_029856445.1 Promethearchaeia archaeon | reverse complement strand
AATAAATTTTTTTGCATTTTAGAGTTGGAAATACATGGATACAATAGCAGAATATTTAATTAAGAGTGAAGATTTTTCTAAAATCTTAGCTACCTTACTGAAAGAAAAAGTAGTAGATAAATTTATTGGTGCTCAATTGAGGGTTGATAAAAAATCTGGAAATATCGATAGATTTACTGTTCAACCAATTTTGGTGGAAAAAGAAGGGGATCTCTCAGATTTTCCATTATTCCCTTTAATTGCATTTGGATACGCGAGAACTGACTCTGCATCAAAATATCTACATAAATCCCTAGCAGGTGCTATGACCGAGAAAGTAGGGCTTATTGCACGTCCATGCGATACGAGAGCACTGATTGAACTTGCTAAAATCAAACAAGTAAATCTAAAAAATCTCTTTATTGTGGGTATCGAAGACAGGGGAATGCTTCCAAAAGCAGGACGAGAAATGAGATCAATTAAGGATATCGATCCAACTAAGATTGTTAAAGAGAAAGTTGGGGACAACGGTCTTATTGTCAAGTTAGATGACGGAAGCATAAAAGAACTGAGTTTAACAGTTGCAGAAAACTGCTTAAGATGCTACCGTAAAATTCCGATTGTCGCTGATTTAACAGTGAGTGATCTTGGAATTCCTATTGATTCTGAAGAGATAATTCTAAAAGTTTATTCAGATAAAGGAGCTGAAATTCTTGAAAAGTCAGGAATTGCAAAGAAAGACCTCCCAGGTAAGATCAAAACAGAGCATGAAAATACTTATAATCAAATAATTGAGAAAGCGAAAGACAAAAGGGCTAAAGATTTAGAAGAATGGGATAAATTACCACAGGAAGAAAAAATAGCAGAGCTACTTAAATGCACTATGTGCAATACTTGTATAAGAGGTTGCCCAGTTTGCTACTGTGTAGATTGCATACTTCAGAAAAAGAGAAAAAATAAAACTATAGATAAGGTGACCTATCAATTAACGAGGATAGCACATGACGCTGACAGATGTGTTGAGTGCGGTAATTGTGATAACAACTGTCCTCAGAATTTACCACTTTCACTCTATTTTCAATCGTTAAATGAAGCTTTTAAAGAAAAATTCAAATATGAAGCCGGTATGTCTCTAGAAGATATACCATTTCGGTCTGGAAAGGCAATAGCCGAGATGGAATTAGAAAAGACTTAATTTTTTTCATTTTATTTTTATTATTTTCTAATAAACTTTTTCAAGTTCCGAAGTCTATTGTAATTGTTATAATAAGTGAAAAACTTATCAATTATACAAGCCTACTTAGCTTCTCTGTTGCGAATATCATCAATTACCTTACCTATAGCTCTTATTTGAAAATCATCTAAATAGATTTTACCGATCGAAGCTCCCATTGATTTTGCTCCTTTTAAAACTTCATCTGCCAATAAACCTGAGTTCCCTTTTTTTCTTGGACTTCCTAATAATGCTAAAATCTGCATATTAATGGCATTAATGTAAAAGCTGTTTTAGATTTTATTTTTAATAAGAAAATAGTAAACTTATACCGGATAAAGTTTTTTTCTTTAATTAAGTTAACTTATGATTATCTTTATTTTTTGTATATAATAGAATATTTTTATTATTTCGATCATTTCTGCAATAATGTTATCAAACTTAACAAAGAATCTAGTTGAACTTGAACGTGATCAAGTTTTATCTGAAATAAAAGAACGCCTTAGTCAAGGGGAAGATCCAATGAGGATATTCGAAGAATGCAAGCGAGGTATGGATTTGGTAGGCGAGAAATACAAAAATAAAGAATATTTTCTCGCAGAATTAATGCTTTCAGGTGATCTTTTCAGAGAAGCAATGGAGTTAATCGAACCGTTTTTAGGTGAAATAAAAACAGAGGGAAATGTAAAGGGTAAAGTAATTCTTGCTACAATACAAGGAGATATTCATGATTTAGGCAAAAATATTCTTGCTACTCTTCTTAAGTTAGAAGGGTTTGAGGTTTATGATTTAGGCGTTGATGTCGATCCAGATATTGTAGTTGAGAAAGTAAAAGAACTCCAACCCGATTTTCTTGGATTTTCAGCGCTTCTTACCATAACCTTTGATCCAATGAAAACAGTAATTGACAAATTAAAAGAAGCCGGACTTCGTGATAAATTGAAAGTAATGGTGGGTGGAGGAATCACGACTTCGCTTGTAAAAGATTATACTGGAGCAGACTTTCAAACAATCGATGCCATGGAAGGTGTCCAATATTGTTTGGAGACAATTAAAGCAAAGGTTGTAATTAAAGCAAAGGGAGGGATTTAAAAATGAAAGAAGAATATATGACTCCTCAAGAAAGAATGAATGCAGCAATAAATCTAGAAAAGCCAGATAGAGTACCAATTGCTCCTCTAGTAGGCATGGATTTACCTGCGGCATATTATGGCTTAAATACCGCAGAAATGCACAAAGAACCAATTAAAGCTCTTGAAGCAATGGTCAAATTTTTTGATGAGTTTGGAGGTTGGGATGGATACTCAACGCTTCCTCTTTATAAAGGCGGATATATCTTGGCAGGACTTAAATTTAAAGCACCAGGACAAGAATTACCCGATGGTCCGAATTATTATGGACAGTTCGATGAAGGAGAATGGATGAAAGTAGAAGATTATAAAACAGTTGCTGATATTGGTTGGTTAAAATTCGTTGCAAGTGAGTATATTTATCGGATCAGTGATTGGTCCCCTGAAGATGCTGAAGAAGCTAGAAAGAAATTTTTTGAACTCGCTGTGAAAGGTGTTGAAGAATGGTTAATAAAAAGAAAATTGGGATTAAGAACTGGAGCTAATCGTGTTCATCCTTTTTTCACTCTTTCCCTAAATCGCTCATTGCTTAAATTCACACAAGACCTCTATTATAGACCTGAATTAGTCGAAGCTGCACTCGAAACGATGACAGATGAACTGATAAAAAGAACTATAGCAGCATGTAAAAATAACGGTGGCAATGTAGTTTTTATACCTGAAGAGAGAGCAGAAGGTGCAATTTATCCTTTGAAAATTTTTGAACGATTCTGGTGGCCCTATACAAAAAGAATAGTAGAAGCTTTTTACGAAGAAGGAATCATTACTTGGTTACATCTTGATCAATGTTGGGATTTAAATATTCCTTATTTTAAGGAACTACCAAGAGCATCATGCATAATTGACCTTGATGGACTTACAGACATATTCAAAGCCAAAGAAATCCTTAAAGATCATTTATGCATCATGAGTGATGTAAGTGGTTCTTTATTTTCTATTGGAAGCGAAAAACAAGTCGAGGATTACGTAAAAAAGCTAATTGATAAACTTGGGGTCGATGGGGGGCACATTTTATCTTCTGGTTGTGAAGTACCTCCCACTTGTAGACCAGAAAACTTCAAAATTTTTCTTAAAACGGGTAAAACTTATCAATTATCAAAAAAATGAATTTGGAAGAGAAGAGCTTGAATTAAATTTAAAAAAATATTTTTACATAATATTTTTGCTGAAAGTAGAGATTGGGTCTTCTAGGTTAGATTTTCCAATGGAAAGGACTATTTTATCAATACCCATATTTTGAATTTCAAGAAATTTATTCTTTATATCTTCTGGAAAACCTATAAATTGGTGCTCTAAAAGGTATTCTCTTGTAGGTTTCATTGGTTCTAGTGCGTTTTTAATAATATTATGAGTTATTTTATCTAAATCTTCATGATCTTTTGCAATCGTAATCGAAGTGAAAAGAGAAATCTCAAAATTAACCCTATCTTTGTTATACTTCTTTAAAATTTCTTTAATCTCATTAACTTTA
>JAHQWY010000352.1 GCA_029856445.1 Promethearchaeia archaeon | reverse complement strand
AAAAAACCATAATATAATATCAAAGATTGATATAATATATATTCTTATAATAAATTAAGTGTAATATTATGTAGATCTACTATATGATATGTTATTGTCTCATTTTTCATTTTTTTTCAAAAATATATTTTAAAAGGTCTTTTATCTAAATCTAAAGATTTAGATTTATAATCATCTATTTTAGTATATTTTGAGACTAAGTTTTCTAAATTATGTTAGGAATCTCTAAATTCTTTATTAAATCATTCCTGGAATCCTTGAAAAAATAAGATCTGAAATTTAAATACTTTTAAAATGGTTTAAAACATATGATCAAAAATAGTGTGAAAAAAATATTTAAATATAAGCTTTTGCATCTCTCTCCAATTTAATCTTTTCTATCGCCTTAAAGTATTGAGGATTCAATTGGAGTAATACTTTCAGTTCTTCTAATTTTTTCTTAGCTTTTTCTGCCCTAAAAATTTCGAATAATGACATTTTATTTTATCACATCTTTTATTGTTTTCTAAGTATTACAAATATAAATTCACGTATAAATATATGGTATAAAATATATATATACAATAAAAAAGTATAAATTATATTAATTTATATTATATATTAATTATGGAAAGATTTTATCGAAAATTACAGAAAATTGGTGGATCATTGGTAATAAGCTTACCGAAAAAATGGACTGAGAACTATGAATTAGATGCTGGTGAATCAATTGGTATGGAAATTCGAAATGACGGTACATTATTAATTATGCCAAAAATGGAGGAAACAGGTGAACTAATACAAGATAAGACTGTTTTGGAAGCAAATCAATACGTAATTTGGGATTTATTAAAAAAAAGTCTTGCAGGAGAAACTAATATTACTATTATTTCAGAAAGAGAAATAAACAAAGGTTTAAGAAAAAACATAAGACGGTATGTTGATAGAATCCCAAATACCGAAATCATTGAAGAAACTAACCAAAAAATAGTAATTCAAAATTTTGGTTATAAAGAAATCCCTACTAAGAAATTAATCTTACGCTTATTATACATAATTTCTAACATGTTTGAAGATCTTAGGAATGAATCCATAGATGATCTTAATGATGATTTCGAGGATTTAAGGAAGTTTTACTTTATATTAGTTATTCATATTAGAACGTATCTTAGGACGGGAATCTATATCTCATCAACTAGCGATTTTACACCTCTAGAAGCAATGGATTATCGTATGTTTTGCGAAAAAATTGAAGAAATAGGTGAGATTCTAAAAAATCTTAGTTTAAACAGTAAATTAATAGATTTCTACAATGATGTGTACCAATATTTTAACGAAGTTATGGATGCTTTTCTACAAAAAGATGATAAATTAGCATTTGTTGTATGGATAAAAAAAGATCAACTCTTCAGAAAAGCAGAGGAATTGATGATAAATATGGATTATGATGATAAAGATAAATTAAAAAATATCATGAGAATCGCACAGGACATCAAAGATATGGCTGCACTTATTTAATTTAATATTAGCTGCTAAATATTCAATATAACAAATTTATTTAAATGTAATTTTGTTACTTTTACTTATAATGATAACATGGATTTTAGCTGGAATCACATTATTTTGGATTTTATTAAAGAGATTTTCCCAAGATGGAAAAGTCGAAGGTCAACCTCTTGGAATGCCACGAGGAACTGTAAGAGCTTTGATTACAATTATGATTGTAGCCTTTCCATTTGGATATATTTTGAGAGGAAAAGAAATTCCCGGTTTAATAGTAAATGCCATTTTTGTAACCGTTGCATTTTATTTTGAAGCAAGAAGACCTGACCATGAAAAGCTGAAAAAAGTTGTTAACGAAATAAAAAGCCCGGAATTAGTTAAAATAGATTTGAGAAAACAAAAAATGCCGTTATACTTACCAAAATACAGTGTAAGAATATTATTAGTTTCCATGCTGTTAATATTTTTAATTGCTAATTATTTTGGGCCACAAGTCCCTTTTCAAGGCACTAACACAATTTTTGATTTATTGATTATCATTGTTTTTTTCATTATAGGTGAAATCCTAGGATCAATGCTAACCTCAAGAGAAAATAAAAGAATTGAGAAAAGTATTGAAAGTATAGATGCTTCACTTTCAGATGCAGAACTCATCGAAAAATTATTGCTTGAAGATTTTGGCTTTTGGAAGCGTCATGGGAGAAGTATTATCTCAATAATAATGCTTATCGTAGTAACGAGTGCATTAATTTGTTACACTTTTGAATGGGATTATGAATTAATTAGGTTGTATGATTACACTTTAACAGTGGTAGGAATTTTAATACTTCTAACCAATGCTTATTATGGCTTCAGAGATTAAAAAAAAATAATTAGAGTTAACTCATTTTTTCATTTTCTTCCTACTTTTTTGCTATAAATGAAACTCTGTCCCAGTGACTCCTATCGTATGAGATGGATGACGAGCCATTACTTTATTAAAATTAAAGCCAGTACAATGCATTCCGCTGACAATGGTTGGATTTAACTGTTCAATAAAGGTTACTTTTTTCTCAATTAGTTCCTCTGAATTCCATTCTTCATGAAAACCACCAATTACAGCATAGATTTTATCTATTCCTGTTATCTTTTGAGCGTGTTTAATAGTATTAACTATACCACAATGGCCACATCCAGTAATAATTACTAAACCCTTATCTTTTACATTAATATACACTGAAGTTTCATCTCTAAAGGTATGTTCTATATAATCCTTTCTACTTTTCATTATGTAGACTCCTGGTGTGGATTCTTTTTTATCAGTTAGTTCAATTTCACCACTAGTGATGATTCCATCATATAATTTAACAGATTCATTGGTTTCAAATAATTTTATTCCGTGTTCATTGACCAAATTAGAAACCATAGTTTTACTTAATAAAGGTAATTTTCGACTGATCGCAAATTGATCTTTTTCTTCTTTCAAGGCTGTAGCTAATTTATCAGCAGGGACAATTTCTCCTGATTTCTTTACAGCTATAAAAAACTGTTCATAGCAAAGAGGGTTTAAATAAAACTCACTCCCTTCTTTCAATAAAGGAATTACTTTCATTAAGCTTCCCCAATGATCAAAATGCCCGTGGGTCAGCACCATTTTATCAACTTCACTTAAATTAATACCAAACTGTTCACAATTCTCTATAATGGTTCCTGCTAAGCCTCCTGTATCAATTAGAATATTTTGAATATTATCTCCACTATTAACTTTAATTAGAACAGATAATCCATGTTCTCCTTTAGCTCTATTTGCTTTTGCTCCAGGATAATTAACTTTCCCAATTAAATTCATCTTAGGCAAAATGGTAAGACTTACTTCATTTGTTGTCAAAACTTTTATCATAATTTTGCCAGATTCAATACTACCAATATCCATATTAATTTACTGCCCCTTTATCTTTACATTTTGAAATATTTTATGATTGATATATATGAATTATTATTCATTATTTAAAATATTTAATTCATTACTCATTGATAATTATAATTAATAAAAGCAATAATTTTTAGTTTAAACAATTATCTTTTCTCACACGAACAACAGGGATTTAATAATGGAAAATGAATTGGAAGAATTAAAGGAGTTATCTATTGCCAAGATAAAAGTAGCATATAATCGTTCTATAGATTTAGAAGCAATTCACTCGGTATTATGGGATAGAATAGATAAAATTATGACGATAAAGATAATCGTAGTGTTAATATTAAGTTTAACCACCACAAGTCTACTTCTTCTCGCAATTTTCCTTGGAATTATTACTGCATTAGAAATATATATA
>JAHQWY010000351.1 GCA_029856445.1 Promethearchaeia archaeon | reverse complement strand
AAAACAAAACCCCTTATTATTATAACGGCACCTTTGCACGAAAATTCTCTTTTCAGGCCAAAAGGGGGAAAAATTCTTTCACACTTTGGGAGTGTACTTGTGATGATAAATGATGATGAACGTTATGTGGAATACACACTTGTTCAGCATCCTTATCTCCCAGAGAACCGATTGTTAAAATGGAAGCCACGTACATCTAAGAAAAAGGTTCCTTTAAAAAATGCTACTATAGACTGTTGGTTTTAAGTATATTGCCAAAAAGCTTTTTCAAATTTATCTATATTATCCTGCAAACTACCTTTAATTTGATTTTCGAAATCTGAAAAAATACTGACATCATTATCCCAATTATTAAGCGTCTCTTTTGGATATAAATTAAAGAATTTGCTTACAATTATTTCAATTTCTTCTTTAACCTTTTTCTCTTTAGTCTTTTTCGGAGAATTTACGATAAAAGATATTCCATGCTGTTTCATAATAATATATCTTTTCTCTTTTAGCTCAAAATTAGATAATCCACCTTTTTCTAATTCTTCTGCTAATATGAAAATCTGGCTATTTATAATTTTATAATAGGAAAAACAGATAAGATCCTTTTGAAATAAGAGAAGTATTAAAGAAAATAAAATATAAATTTTAACTTTTCTTACCTCTACTACTCCTTCTTTTTGTATATATTGGGATCTTTATCTTCTAATGTAAGAGGATCTAAAATAGTATAAGATATAAATGAGAATAGCTTTTATGTAATGCGAAATACGACAATATTATATAGCAAAAGAATTTTAATAGATGTGAGTAATTTGGATATTAAAACTTTTAAAAAAACATTCCAATTTATTTGCGAACAATGTGGAGAATTTGCTCATACAGAAACAGAATATTGTGAAATATGTGGAACGAAGACTTTGAGGAAGGCAACAAAAGAGGATTATGCAAAATATGAAAGGGAAAAAATGAGGGAAACTAAAGAAACTAGGGCGGTATTTTTGGAAGCCCAAAAAGTTGAGAAAGCCGAGATAAAAATTGAGAAGGCTGTGGGTAAAGAAGCTGATAAGGCTAAGAAGGCAGCCGAGAAATTAGAGATAAAAGCTGATAAGGCTGAGGAAAAAGCGAAAAGGAAAGTGGAGTAGACTTTTTGATATCAGAAAATTAATTTCTAAAATAATCGCCACGTACTATAGATTAGAACTTTGGTAAATTAATTATATTTTCAACAAAACTAGCTGATCTATTTTTAATTTTCCTTCTTTTTGTACATATTAGGATCCTTTTCTTTTAAGGTAAGAGGGTCTCCTCCATATTGTACTTTCTTTCCTTGGTAATAGAAAGTAGATTTTTCTTCACAGATTTTATCCCATTCCTCTAACCCTAATTTTTGTATCATAACTGAATTATAGACTTTAGAATTGTGCGGAGTAAAAATCTCAAAGTTCACAATAGGTTGTAGCATTTCACAAGGAAAATTACTACATTGATAGCAAAATTCGTGTCCTTTACCTGTAACACATTCATAAGTTTTACATACAGGAAACTTAAGAATTTGCCCTTTCTTATCCCGACATCCTGTACATCCAAAAGTTTGCACACCTGGGCATCTCTTACAATAAATTCCACAAGGAGCATGCCATATTTTCAAATCTTCTGACATCTAAGATAACCATTATTTTGTTTTAATGAGTTTAGATAGATATTAAAATTAAATTTTACTCTTATTATTTTCTTGTATGGGATTTTAAATATCA
The DNA here is from genome assembly GCA_029856445.1 of Promethearchaeia archaeon. Lineage (GTDB taxonomy): Archaea > Asgardarchaeota > Lokiarchaeia > Sigyniarchaeales > SOKP01 > Loki-b32. The sequence goes on along the minus strand of JAHQWY010000351.1, from coordinate 2,053 downwards.
AAAATCAGTAAATTTAAAGTTTTTACTCTAAGATATCAAACCTATAAAACAAGTAAAATACTAATTTTAATAACCAAAATTGTCTTTTGGATTTTCTACTCATAATTGTATTTAAGGATGCTACTGAAGTAGTGTCCTTTGAATGTATTGAATTCTCGAAATCTGGATAACATAAACTTCCTGTTGCTTTAGGCGGGCTCCCAAAACTTTTAACATTACTCCAATTTTTATCAAACTCTCTTGTTGCTAACCATGATTTATCTGTTGTTATTTTTATCGAATCTTTAGTGGCTAATTCAATTTCACCATATATATTTATTGGGCCAACACCACCAATGAAATCTGTATTTTCAATTGTAATCTTATTATCTCCTGGTTTGAGAAATTCCTTAATATCAAAAATCTGGATATTATTTTGTAGAATTACATAATTAAGGGAACTCCGAGTAATTGTATATCCTACATAATTATCATTTACATAAGTTTTAGCAAAAGTTCCACCAATAACTTGTAAAAATGCTTTTTCTATTTTTCCCTCAATAATAATGATTTTTCGATAGAAAGTAGTATGAATTTTATGCAATTGATTAGAATCTAAATAGATTAACTCACTATTGATATTGGGATCTTCCCATTTAATGTTATTGTTGAGTTGTTCAATTTTATCATTATAGAATTTGTTTAACCAAAGAAATTGAATTTTAATTGAGTCAAATCCTTCTTTCTTTGCACAACTTAACCATAGGAATTCATACTCATCAAGAAGAGAATGCAAATCGTCTCTTATTCCTTCAATTTCTTTAATTTTCATTAATTTTAAATTTTCTCTTTGAGAGAAAAATTTAATTAGAAATTTTGAATTCATCCTTTTTTTACAATAGAATCTTATATGATTTGCGACAAAGGCAAGATTTCTAATATTTATTTTATTCTTCGAGACAATTTTCTCTAATTCTTTACAATTTTTTATCAGTTCATCCATTTCAGGAATAAGGTTATTGAAACCTTTTACTTTTATATTCTTTCGATATCTTTTACTATTCTTAGCATATGGATGCGCAAAGAAATGATTGTAATATGAAGTAGGTCGTGTGTGTAATAAATTCTTATCTTGAATTTTACGAAGAGTACCAAAAATATGCACTAAAGTGGAATTATCAACCCCAAAAAAATGAAGAAATAAGGCTTTCCAAAAAAAGAAAGAATTTATTTCTCTTAGAGGATCCCATCCAACCATAGCTGAAAATATAAATCCATAAAATCGATTTTCTCGAATTTCTTTATTTCTATAATCTCCCCAACTTGAAGTTACTTCTCCAATAGCTCCCTTTTGATAGCCAAATTTAACTAAATTTGTAATATTTTTTTCATATTTGCCAATTGAGGGAAAAATTCGATTGTAATCATTAATTGAGGGACTTACAATAACAGGAAAACCAAATTGCTTCAACTTTATTAAAATTGGGTAATCTTTTTGAGGTCTATATTTCCAATACATTATTATTATATCTTTAGGTAAACCTTCAAGAACTTCTTCATATTTATAGAGAATATCATGGTAAATGATTACTTTTTTGTAGCCATGTTTTTTCACAATATCATATACCCTTCTATAATGGTTGAGATAAGCCTTCCCTATACCTATCTCATCAATATAATTTCTAGAAGCTACTTTACCGACATCCCAACTCTCATCTGCACCAATATGAAAATAATCTGATTTAAAGCCTTTACTAAGCTGACTAACCATCTCATCTAATAATTCATAAATTTCTTCGTTTGCGAGATTTAAACTATTTGAGCCAGGAAATTCTCCATATTTCCAATAATCTGGGTGAGATAATATATTTTCCCAATGACCAACAGTTTGAAAAATTGGAATCAATTCAATGAAGTGTTTTTTTGCATAGTTATGTAATTCTATTATTTCTTCTTTTGAATAAGAGCCCCTATTTTCTCCAATTTCGGGATATTTAGTATATCTGAACATATCTTGCATATAAACTAAATAATATTGGTTGATTTTAAAATGACTTAACTCTTTTATGAATTT
>JAHQWY010000350.1 GCA_029856445.1 Promethearchaeia archaeon | reverse complement strand
GTATTTAATATCCTTGTGTAAGATCACCATAAATATTTCCTTAAAACTTTTTACTTTTTGATAAATCTCTTCATTTGTTATTTCCTTTAGGTTGTTCTTTTCTTCTAAATCAACATAGAAAATTAAATAATTTTTCATATTAGCATATTCTGCCCCCCAACAATACTCAATCTCTCCTTGTAGTAGTGAGATAAATTCAGGTAAAGTTTCTTCAAGAGAAATCCAACCATCTATTGAAACATCTTCATCTTTATATAAAACAAAAAAATTTGCTATAATATCAGAAGGTTCAAAATTTTGCATTATTTTCTTAAAGTCAGGCATTTTTAAAAAAACTCGGATGTTATGTTTAAAAATTCTTTCTTAGCTCACACTTAATAGAGAAAAGTTGTATTATTATATATAAGAAATAAAAAGATATAATCACAATCCATAAGGTATCTATAAGTATATAGTTATTGAATCAATAGTGACATAAGAAAAATCTAATATATTTATTACGATGGGTATTAAATCTGCATTTTATAAGATCTGTATATTGGGTGATTTTGGAGTAGGAAAAAGCACTCTCTTGCATCATTATTTGGAGGGGAGGTTTATATCTAATATACAATCCACGATAGGTTCAAATTTCTTTGTAAAACATTTAAAGATCCCTAAAGTGAAGAATTTGGTAACATTACAAATATGGGATTTAGCGGGTCAGGATCATTACAAATGGGTTCGACAGGCTTTTTATAAAGGAGCCAAAGGGATTGTAGTTGTCTTTGATCTATCTCGAAAAGAAACTTTTAAACATCTAGATTCTTGGATAAAAGAAGTTGAAAATGTAATTGGTGTTGTTCCTAGAATTTTAGTTGGGAATAAATTAGATTTAATTAACCCAGGTGAAAGAGTTATTCCTAAACAAGAATGTTTAACTTTTAAACAAAAAATAAAAGCTTCTTCTTATGAAGAAACGAGTGCGAAATTAGGTACTGGAGTAGAACAGATCTTCTATATCCTTGCACTTGAAATGAATAAAAATTATTAATCAAAATATACTCTATAATTAAAGCCTTTTTAACCTAATTTTGAATAAAATGGAATATTCTAAAATCTCTGATAGTATTTATATAATGCATCCAACTCAGGGAAATAAACTTCAAAAGAGCGTAACTAACACAGTCCCTACAACATGCATTGCACATCCCGACGGATTAATATTTGTCGATTGCGGAACATACCCGAATCTATCATCTAAATTCCGATTAGATATGGAAACTAAATTTTACAGAAAAACAACTCATCTATTGCTTACCCATTTACACTGGGATCATTTCCTTGCGATAGAAAGCTTTAAAGATGTTGATATTGTTGCAGCTGAATTAGGGATCAATGAATTTAATAATTTTATAAATACGATAAACCAGGTCGAAGTAGACAAATGGGCATCTAGATTTCTTATTGATGATGAGGAAATAATTAACATTGTTAAAAAAGTAGATCTATTCCCTCCAAATACTTTAATTAAAGAGGAATTAATAATTGGTTCTCCCGGTAATGAAGTTATATTTAGAATTATTGGTGGACATAGTATTGATTCTGCTTATGTTTATATTCCCTCTCAAAAAGTGTTATGTGCTGGTGATAACTTAATTGAGTGCTACGCTCAACTTCCAGGAACACCTGAAAAAACAATAGAAATTTATACTCATTGGGCTTCTCTAGCTATTGATAAGATAATTCCTGGTCATGGAAACGTGGTAGATAAAAAATATCTTCTAAAAGTTAAGACTTATTTTGAAGATTTGGTTTCAGCATTAAAAAATCTAATAAAAAATAAAATACCTCGAAAAGAAATATTTTCTCACCATACATTGCCTAATTATTTCGCAAAGAGTCTACCTAACTGGATTGAAAGTAGCAAGCCAGATATGAATTGGATTGAAATGACAATTAAAGGTTGGTATAGGTACTTTAAACTTAATAAATCAATTTTTACTAGTAGGAGATAGTAATCCTTAAAAAAAATTAACACATAAATTCTAGAAATGATCCTTTATTTCTAGATAAAATTTTCTAATTTCTCTGTATTCTATTATTAAAAATTTTCAAGAAAAAGATAAAAGCTTAGCCCCCCTAAATTAATAAGATATTATTTAATGATACTCTTGTTGGTGCGATGTGTACCTAAATGAATAACAAAACTCAGGAGAAATTTAAATCCAATTTACTGAAAATACTTCAACCTGAAATTCAAGACCAAAATTTCGGAATTTTTAAGGTTTTAAACTTTAAAAAGAAAAAGATCCAAAACATAATAAGCAAACTCATACCTTATTCTCTTTCTGAAAAACTTGCTGAAGAGGTTTATAATTGTTTACTCTACTTTTTTTCTCAGTTTTACAATAAAGGATGCTTATATTATTCAAAAATACATGATAAAAATATTGTAACTAATTCTAGTGAAAATGAAGTTCTTTTACATTGGGTAAATAAAGACCAATATTATGTGAAATCTATAGATATTCATGACAAATCAGGAAAAAATGTTTCTAAAGATTATTTTATCCATAAGGATTTAAAAAAATTCCTTAATTCTGAGTTAAAATTCTTCATTAGAGAAGAGATCATAAAATTTGGAGATTTAAAAAAGCTTAAATTTGACCATTTGCAAATGAATTTGGAAAAGCTAAAATATTTCCAAGAGATCGCTCTAAAAATAATAAATTTTTTAACTCAAATTGAAAATCTGCAAGTAAGGTTATGGAATAAGAGAAATTTCATATTAGAAACTAATTATGTTATTACTCTAGATAAAATAAAGGAATATGCAGGAGAGAAGTTTTTAGATCAAAATATAGGAAAGATTTTGATTAACCAGGGACAAAAGAAAGAGTGGTTCGATTTATTTAAAACTAAAATAAATAAGAAATCTGAATTAATTAATAATGAAAACAATTTTGATTCAAAAAGCAAGTATCTCACTATTGACACAAAATATTTCGATGAGGAATTCAAATGGGAATTAATTACTACTATAACACGTAACAATAATTTAGATAAAATACTTGATGGGGTCTTAATAAAAAGCGACAATTTTCAAGCTCTAAATTTAATCATGAAAAAATGGAGTGAAAAAATAAATCTAATATACATTGATCCCCCTTTTAATACAGGTAATAAAGAATATTTGTATAAAAACGATTACTTAGACTCTTCATGGTTGGTGATGATGTATAACCGTTTAAACCAAGCTAAAGCTATATTAAGTAAAGATGGGAATATATTTGTTAGAATTGATAATAATGGTAATCACTATATAAGATTTCTTTTAGATATGACTTTTTATAAGTCAAATTTTAGGAATGAGATCATCATCAATAAAACTAGAGCAAAAAAACAAATAAAGAAGCCCTTTATTCAACAAACTGAAAGCCTATTCTTTTATTCTAAAAATGATGATTATTACTTCAATCAACTGCAACACAAAAAAAAGGAGCCTAGGTGGTATGAACTTTTGGATTTGCCTAGATCAAATGAAAATGCAAGAATAATTTTAGGAAAAGCGTATTATCCTCCTAAAGGTAGAAGATGGGGTCTATCCCAACAACGAATTATTGAATTTGAACAAAGAGGAAAAGTAAGAATTAATAAAAAGAAAAAATATGTTGATTGTTTTGGTAATGTAATAAATGAAAAACCCGAATTATTTTATGATTTAGAACCCATAAGAAATGATTGGTTGGATATCCCTGGGTATTCTCAAGTTCATAAATTTTCAACCGAAAATTCTGAAGAATTACTACAAAGGGTAATA
>JAHQWY010000349.1 GCA_029856445.1 Promethearchaeia archaeon | reverse complement strand
AGAAGGAAAAACCTCATATCCTAATATTTTCTTGTTTTTATAACTTGGACTCGGATTGATAGGAAAAATCTTTTTTGTAAATCCACAACCTAACATACTTATTCCTACCATAGATCCGATTTTTGGCTTATTGGTTGCCCCTATAAGAGCAACATTTTTCGGATTAAAAAGGATTTTCATTAGTTTTAGCTTTTCTTCGATATCCATCCAAAAGTCCTCTTATTATAAAATTCCTATTATAGATTATTAAGTAAAAAGATTGATTATTAAAGAATTAAATGATTTTATTATCAATTTAGATTAATTTGGATATAGGTTTAAATTTACTATGTTGACTTCTTATTATCTGATAAAAAAACTAAAAATAAAATTTTGTTTTTCAAATTAAATCATTAAATAATTAAGATTTTAAATCATTTGAAATAATATGTAGATGATGACCATTTTTTAGTTTATTAGCTCTTTTAATGATTTGTAAATGAGTAATAACATAAAATGGGGAATTTCTATATTATATAATAAACAAGGTCAACAAGATGAGAACGAAAGAAGAATATATGAAAGCCTTAGGCAAAATGAAGAACAATATTTTCTTTAATGGGGAAAGGATTGATCGATTAGATGAAAGACAGATGGCATGTATTAATACTATTGGAACTACTTATGATGTAGTGGATGATCCAGACTATAAGGATTTAATTTTCGCAAAATCTCACCTCACTGGTGAAATAATTAACCGCTTTACTCATATACATCAAAATACTGATGATCTTCATAAAAAGCAAGATCTAACTAGAAAAATCTGTCAAAAAGTCGGTGGATGCATCCAACGTTGTATGGGCTGTGATGGAGCTAATGCTGTATATAATGTTAGTTATGAAGCAGACAAATCCAACAACGGAGAAACGAACTACCATGAGAACTTTAAAAAATGGATGGAACGTTTTCAAAAGGAGGATTTAATAGCAGCGTGCGCTCAAACCGATGTTAAAGGTAACCGAATAAAACGACCTGCAGATCAGGAAGATCCAGACATGTATGTTCGAGTTGTAGAAAAAAGGGATGATGGAATTATTGTTCGTGGATGTAAACTTCATATTTCAGAAGCTTCTGTATCTGATGAGATCATAGTCGTTCCAACTAGAGCATTGAGACCAGAAGATAAGGATTACGCTGTTGCTTTCGCAGTACCCGGAGATTATGAAGGAGTTAAACAAGTCGTTACCATTCACAACCTTCGCGAAAGAGAGCATTTTAAACGCGGATTTATGCCAGGAGCAACAGATTCATATATCATTTTTGATGATGTATTTGTTCCATGGGAAAGGGTTTTTCTTTGTGGTGAATATCAACATGCAGGTACTCTTGCATTATTATTTGCTCTATTTCATCGTCATAGTTATTCAGGGTGTAAACCTGCTATAGGAGATCTAGTTGTAGGAACTGCTGCATTAGCAGCCGAATATAATAACATTCATAGAGCTTCACATGTGAGGAGTAAATTAGCTGAATTAATCATGGTTACCGAACTTGGCTATGCCGCAGGATACACAGCCTCTGATTTAGGTAAACCAGAAGTATATATGCCTGGAGTAGGTTTCATTCCTTATGGTCCCGGGAGTTATATTCCAAATTCAATTTATTGTAATGTTGGAAGATGTTTATCAGGAGAAAATGTTTTCCGTGAAGCTGAAATTATAGTTGATCTTTCAGGAGGTATTCCTGCAACTTTTCCTTATGAAAGAGATTTTGTGAATCCGGAGTTAAAAGAACATCTTTATAAATATATTACCCGAAATCCTAATATTTCACCTGAAAATGCAGCACAATTCTGGCGGTATGTTGGTGATGTATACTGTTCAGCAACTGGAGGGGTTCATCTTTTCGGGAGTTATCATGGTGGAGGTTCTCCTGTAATGGAAAGTATAGCAATTACAACTCAATATGATATTGAATCCAGAAAAGATTTTGTAAAGAAGATTGCAGGAATTAAAGATGAATTGAATAAAGCTTAAACCTTATTTTGAATTTTTTTTTTTTATTTTTTTTATAAATAGAAGTTAGAAAAAGTCTCCTATAAATTCTAAATATCCTTCACATTTTAAAAATTCTTTAACTTTAAATGTGCTTGAAGCGTATGTTTTTAATATTTCTTGCTGCAAAATAATCTGAAATTTTGTCTCTCCAACATTTCTTAGTTCTTTCAACAAGGGAAACCCAATTTTATGGTCAATAAGTCGAGTATTGTAATTATTTTCAGTCCAAATAATTAAATTTGAAGTTAATCTTCGAAAAATAGTGTTGGTAAAAAATTTTTTCTGAGTATATTCATACCTATCTATGGGTTCCTTTATTTCTTGACTTAAAGTTTTTAATGAAGGGAACACGCTGTGATGTATTGCTATTACAGGTTTATTCTTTACAAAAATAATTATTCTAGTTCCTCTTCCAGAAAACTTATAAGGTTCACTTTTTTTTATCTTATGATTAATTGGCGAGGTGGTTATCTTAATAGAAATATAATTATTTATCTCGTTTGATTTTATAATTATATAGTTATCCCGTTTTATATTTTCCTTCATTTATTATGCGACTCTATAAATTTCATCCTATATAATTCTCTTTTTAGTTCTAAACCACGTATTCCCTTACAGAAAGAAAAGGTAAAAAAATTATAAACTTTGGTAATAAGAAAAGAATATATAAATTTAACCCCGAAAATAAATCGAATATTAATGTCGATAAATATTATATTCTACTCTAAATTCATTTAAAATTAACATTATTATTTCTACGTAGGAAAATTAAAAATTAAGGTGTTTTGTATCTCTAAAATGCGAGGAAAATTTTTTGAGGAATTTCATGAGGGAGAAACTTATATTACATCAAGAAGAACTTTAAGGGAAGCAGACCTACTTAATTTTTGTAACTTATGTTGGTTCAATTTATCTATGTTTTTTGATGACATATATGTTACGAGAGAAATGCCCTATAAGTCTCCTGTTTTTCCTGGACCTTTTATTATCCCTTTAGCAATCGGTCTCTTTTTGAAACTTGGATTATATGAAAGAACTGCTATTGCATTATTAGGGATAGAGAATTTAAAATTTAAAAATTCTCTACGTGTAGACGATACAATGGAAGTAAATGTTAATATTATTAAAAAGAAAGATTCAAAAACTTATCCGGATAGAGGTATATTATATTCTTTATTTACAGTAACTAAGATTAATATAGATTTAACAAAAGAATTTATCATGTCGTTTGAAATGGTTCATCTGTTAAAAAAAAAAGAATTTCAAAATGTAGAAAACCTTTAAAAAAATAAAAGAATATTCTCTTCTATGAAATATAAACTTACGATATCATTTTCATTGTTAATTATTGTTACCTATTTTTATATTTATGTTTCATCAATATGTCTAGATACCCATCTAGTTATTTGTTATGTAATAAGCTTCATATTGATGATTTTAATGTTTGGATTATTAATAAGTACTATAATTATTCTTGTTCTCTTAACCTAAATCATTACCACAGTCAGGACAAATAGATATTTTTTCTTTAACGTTTTTTCCACAGTGGGGACAAAATTTATTGCTGTCTACTACTTTAAAATTAGAGTCTTGACGAATATCTAACTTTTGTTGTTTTCCAATAGTATGAAGAAGTGAAAATAAATGAGAAAATAATCCATCAAACCAACTTTGTTTGAGTTTTTCTACTCTGAATATATTTCGTGCGAGGGGTGCTGCTTCAATCCTTATAAGAACACTTTTTTCCTCTAATTCATAAAAATTTATCCG
>JAHQWY010000348.1 GCA_029856445.1 Promethearchaeia archaeon | reverse complement strand
GGAATTAACTCAATTAGGATATGTTATACGACTTATAAGACCAAGCCCTGATATTCAGGATCTAATAATTTCATATGGAGAGAAACTTAGTACATTTATTTTGACGCAGTATCTTAACACTATGGGCATTAAATCAAAATACTTCCCTTCAAATGAGTTAATTCTTACAGATGACAATTTTGGTAACGCTTTACCTTTATTAGATGAAACAGAGACTCTAATTAACAAAGTTTTCGTTCCTATACTAAAATCTGATCCTGATTTAACATCATGTATTACTGGATTCTTTGCTTCTACAAAAGAAGATAAGAAAATTACTACCCTAGGAAGAGGAGGAACAGATCTGACTGCAGCAATTATTGCTTATTCATTAAGGAATAGTTTTGATACTAAAGTTATATATTGGAAAGATGTTAGGGGCTTGTTAGATGCCGATCCCAAAATTGTTAAGAAGACCTCTCTTCTAAAACAGATTTCATATGTAGAAGCAAAAGAACTTGCTTTTTTTGGTACAAAAGTTTTGCATCCATTATGTCTTGATGTCAACGAGAAAGGAAATGTGCCTTCTGAAATCAGGTCATTTGACGATCTGGAATCAGATGAGTTTACAACAATTACAAAAGAAATAGTTAAAAATGGGAAAGTTATTAAAGCTATTACTTCACTTTATAAGCTTTCAATGGTTACAATCGAGGGTGATACCATGATTCCTCTTTCAGGAACAGCCGCAAAACTTTTTTCTCTCTTGGGGGATAATAATATAGACATTGTATTTATCTCTCAGAGTTCCTCAGAAAATAATCTCACTTTCGGAATCAATCATGAAGACTCAAAAAAAGTGAGTTTCCTATTGAGAAATTCAGATTTATTTGGTAAAAACTGGTTTCGTATTAAAATTAATAATGATATCTCTTTGGTTGCGGTTATTGGCGCAGGAGTGCTTTATACCCCAGGTATAGCGGGGAAAGTATTTACCACTTTAGGTAATAATAATATTAATATTTTAGCTATCGCTCAGGGATCTTCTGAATTAAATTTTACTGCAATAATTGAAAGAAAAGATTGCGTAAAAGCTATTAATATTTTATATGATACCTTTATTAGCTAAAAATAAGAAGAGTATAAGTTAAAAAAAATTCCTAAATTTTTTTAAAGCGATACTTTTTCTCATTTCTTCTCTTTCTTTCGAATCAATGTTATCTTTAAGAGCTTGATTACAAATTTCTTTTCCAATTATTACTTTTGGGTTACTTGCCCAATTAACATCCAATAATAAACAAAGATAATATACTGTAGATAAAATAAATGCGATAAGAATTCCCATATTCATTTCTAAAGGATTTCCAATAGATATTTTAGCACTAGGAACACCTTGTTGAATTAAAGCTTGAAAAGTTGCATCTGCCTGATAATTGACAATAGTCTGAGCACTTTTTCCATTTACATAATCAATAGAAGATTCTAATGTTAAATCTGGCATTTCATGTTCCACAGTCCATAAAATAGGGCTTACTATACCTTTGGTTCCTCCTAATAAGTACTCTAAAACAGAATGTTGGCATATAGGAGCACCTTGATAAGTTCCTATCATTCCTTTTTCGTCTTTTCCTGTACTTTCAGAAATACATTGAACCCATAATCCAGTACTCCCTTCTAGATTTTTAGAATATGGCATTGAGAATATAACTTTATATCCTTTCTTATATAAATTGAAAAGATAAGCTGAAAATTCTAATGCTAGATTCTTTTTATAATTAGAAAATAAATTATATCCATTTTCCAATCCTTTTATGAAATCTTCAACATTAATATATGAAATAAATGCTGGAACAATACCAACATTAGTAACTGATCCCGCAAAACGACCACAGAGATTAGGGACATCTAAAATAGGACAACCAATTTTTTGGAGTATTTTATTCATTGTTCCTGTAGAGGATAAACCTAGGAACTTATATCCTTCCTTTAAGAAGATCCCAATTGTTGAGTTAATATCTAATGTCTCTCCACCCCTTGAGATTGGAATAACAATTGAGTCATTTGGGTATGTCTTATCTAAGCATCCTTTTAATTCTACCGCTCTAGAACTTGTAATAGGGAATATTTTTTTCTGTGATAAATGCTTTAATGCTAATAACGTTTGAATTGAACCTCCAGTTCCTAAAACAATTACATTCTTAATATCATCTGTTAATACGAACTGGGTATTTTTTTTGATATAATTTAGATCTATATAAGAGTTGGTATTAAAAAAAAAAGGAATATCCCACTTATCTTTATTTTTTTGAATTATCTCTATTGAATCTTGAATTTGTGTTTCATTTAGTATTGGATAAAATTCAACATTTATGGTATTCTTCATTTAAATTTCACCTGGTAATTAACAAAAATTATTTAATATTCTTTTATAATTCTGTTTTGTTTTTATTGTTTTATTTAGTAGATAAAATAACCTACTAATCTCAAGAAAATTTACAAAAATTCATACTAATAATCCTCATAATATTGTCGTTTCTTATTAAAGTATTTATAAAGTAAATCTAAAAATCAGAACTCTATTTTACTTCAAATAAATAACAGAATATCTATGCATAATAAAAATTAAGTATAAAAAATACTCTAAAATTTTATTCAAGTGATAAAAAATGGCTAAAGCCGTAGAAACAAAAGAAAAAAACGATTTTGTTGAAGGTCAAGCATATTATTGCCCAGAATGCAGTAGAACACATACAAAAGGTAAGATTTACAAAGAACATTTAAAATATGCCCAAATAGAAAATAATGGGGAAGATTTAGACCCAGATACCTATGATGATGAAGTGGAATTAATTGAAGTCTTTAATGAATCAGAAGATGAAGAAAGAATTGATGAAATGGAAATTCAATTAGAGGATAAAGAATTCAATGAAATTAATGAGAATGAAAATGACTTAAAAGATTGCTTTGAAGCAGTCAAGAAACTTCCTGGTGTGGGTGAAGCTACTTTAAATAAATTAATAAAGGCAGGATTCAACAGCCTTGAATCGATTGCATATACTCCTCCCTCAATAATTAAAGAAGAAAGTGGTCTTGGTGATAAAACTGCTGAAAAACTAATTAAAGCCTCAATGGCACAATTGGGGATAGGATTTAAATCAGCGGATGCAATTTGGGAACATAGAAAGAATATCGCCCGGATTACTACAGGTAGCCAAGAATTAGATGATTCCTTAGGAGGAGGTGTAGAGACAGGAAGTGTTATTGAATTTTTTGGAGAATTCCGAACAGGAAAAACCCAGATTATGCATCAATTATGTGTAAATGTGCAATTACCCAAAGAAAAAGGTGGTCTCGAAGGTAGAGCATTATATATTGACACAGAAGGTACTTTTAGACCAGAAAGAATAATTCAAATGGCTGAAGGGCTTGATTTAGATTATACAAAAGTGCTAAAAAACATTGTTTTTGGGAGAGCTTATAATTCTGATCACCAAATTGTACTAATTAAAGAAGCAGCTAATATAATCAAAGAGAAAAACATCAAATTAATTGTCATTGATTCGCTAATAGGACATTTTAGGAGCGAGTATATTGGGAGAGGAACTTTAGCAAACCGTCAACAAACTATAAATTCGCATCTACATGATTTACTAAGGTTATGTGATATATATAGTGATCTAGCTATTGTTTTAACAAACCAAGTTCAAGCAAAACCTGATGTTTTTTATGGAAATCCCTTACAAGCTGCGGGAGGTAATGTTGTTGCTCACGGATCAACTATTAGAGTATACTTGCGAAAAGGTAAGGGTGAACAAAGAATTGCTAAAATA
>JAHQWY010000347.1 GCA_029856445.1 Promethearchaeia archaeon | reverse complement strand
ATATCGTAAACTGCCATTTTCGAGATGATCCTGATGTTATCAGTGTTCATATTGATGTAATTGCTGATGTTGTTGATGATTTTGTGTTACCCATTGATTTAAATCTCGAATACGGACAACTTGAAATAGAAAGTTGTGGTTGTTGTAAATGTAATTGCTAATCTTTTTAATTTTTTATTTAAAATATTATATCTTCTTCTATATATCTTTAATCTATAGTTATCGCTCTTAATTTACACGCTGTGGTACACATATGGCATTTAACACACATATCTTCGCGATCGTTTACAACTACACATTTAGGAATAGAATCTTTATTAACAACTTGATAGATACCTCTAAAACAGGTTTCTTCACATGAGAAATCTTTACATATACTACATTTACTCACGTCTATTGAATGAAATTTATAGCTTTCAATTGTACTTTGATTTTTTGCTTCACTCATCATGATTACTCAAATATAAAACTCTTTTTATTTTTTAAGGTTATACCTTAAAAGAGCAAGAAAGCTCTTCTTAAGATTTATAATTTAATGGAAAACATATTTTTATCAGAACAAAATTGCTTCGGATTTATAAACAATATAAAATGAAGTGAAAAAAATGAAACATCACATAAAAACTACTAAATTCCTTAATTCACCAAATTTTCCTTCTTTTATTTTCTGATTTAGCTTTTCTGTTAAGGGCACATATCTTTTAGAACTTGAATCCCAGAAATGAATTGGCTCAGTAACAATGTTGAGATCATACATTTCTTTACGGAGATTAGTTTTTACTATTTTGAAACTACTTGTTGTTGTTTCAACATCTTCAATCATGCGTATAAAGACAGGAATTGAATATTTAGGTAATGAATTTAAAACAAATTGAGAAAGTTCATCTAAATCAAACTTAATGGATGGATCTAATTTGATTGCCGCCATTCCTGCTTTACCTTCCGTATTGGGAATTGCCACACCATAAACCGATGATAATTCTATTGGTGAAAATGAATTTAAAATAGCTTCTACTTCTAAAGTAGAAACATTTTCTCCTTTCCATCGAAAAGTATCTCCAAATCGATCAACGAAAGACACCCAAAGATCGTCGTGTAGTTTCAGCATATCACCTGTATTGAAATAACTGTCATTCTTTCTAAAAACATTATGTATAATCTTCTTTTCAGTTTTCTCTTGATCTTTATATCCCGTAAATACTCCTCTTTCTTCTAATTTAATTAAACCCATTCCAATATCACCCGGTTTGCATTTTATGCAATATCCCCTCTCATTTCTAAAAAATTCACCGGTATCGGGATCAACTTTCGCTATCGCAAATCCTGCCATATTATTACGTCCGATCATTCCAGGAACCTCATCTACGTTGAAGAGAGGTCTATGCCCCTCGGTTGATCCATAAAATTCATAAATATGGTCAACTTTAAATCGAGTTTGAAACTGTTCCCAAATATCTTTACGTAATCCTAATCCCAACATTTTTTTAAGAGTATGATTCTTTTCATGCTCCGATGGAGGTTGATTAAGAAGATATCGTGGAATTTCACCTACATACATGAAATAAGTGGCTTTAAACTTCTGTATATCTTTCCAAAATTCGGTTACGGAAAATCTTTTCCTTAAAGCTATTTTTGCTCCTAGGAGATTAGCCTTCATCCAAGAGCATCCAATTCCAACATTATGGTATAAAGGAGTAGGAATATATATGATATCGTCAGGAGTTAAACTAGCAATGGCATGTAATATCGTTGCTTGGGAATATAATCTGAAATTTTGCATAATTACGGCTTTAGGAAGTCCAGTAGTACCTGATGTATAGATATAAAGCGCTGTCTCCCGCAAAATCGAATCATAAGTAGTTTTAGGATTAGCACTTGAGATCAAATTAAGCTTTTCGGGTAATTCTATATAGTTATGTTTGATACCTGTGGGATTATTAATAACAAAAATTTGGTCAGTTCTGTAATTCAGGGTATCAACTACTTCATTAAAAAAAGGTAAGCAATCAACATCAACGACTATCCATTTTGCTTCAGCTACATTGAAAGAATGCGTTAAAGCCTGTTTTCTCTGATTAAAATTAATTAAAGCACTAATGCCTTGAATTTTATTTATACCTGTTACAAAAAATAAGTATTCTGGAGAGTTTTCTAACATCAAAGAAATCGTATCACCCCTTTTTAATCCTAAATCAAGGAAATAATTGGCTACTCGATTACTTTCTTCGTTAAAAGCTTGCCAGGTCCAAGATGCATCTTCATAATAGAGTACATTCTCTTTCGGTTTTTCTTCAGCTAATTGCTCTATTCGGGTACCTATACTTTGATTTGGATTAACCATTAAACTGTTCATAACATCTCGGAATACATCCCAAACTGCTTCTTCTTTAGGAGTCATTTTTGGAGACATAGAATCGCCTTAATATGTCTAATATATTGAATTTAACTTTTTTTAATTAACGTTAAATTTGATATATACCATATTACTATTTATTTCTTTTTCTCTGACTAATTAATAGAAAAGAAAATATGATATCTTGGATGAGTATAAATTATAAAGAAACTTGAAAAATTACTGATTTTATGGCTCTTGAAAAATATCCAATTTTTAATATGCCTAACTTGATGAAAGGTAAATTTTTATCAAGACCAAATCGATTTATAGGAGAAATTGAGTATAAAGGACAAATCGAGACTGCTCATATTCACGATCCTGGCCGGTTAAAGGAATTACTCATAAAAGGGGCTGAAGTTTTGTTTACATATTCAAAAGGTAAATTAAAATATTATATTAAAGCAGTTCATACTAGAAACGAGTGGGTTCTTATAGACACATCTCTACACTCTAAAATTGCAATGAAAGTTTTCAAATTTCTACCAGATTTTTCGAATGTAAGGGAAATCAAAAAAGAGGTAAAGATTGGGAATAGTAGAATTGATTTTGTTCTCGATAATGTTCCACTTGAAGTAAAAGGAGTATCATTGGTTAGAGATGGGATAGCTCTTTTTCCTGATGCACCTACAGAACGGGGCGCAAGACATGTAAGAGAAATTATTGAACATAATGGAATTATACTACTTTTAGTTTTCCGCAAGGCAAAAGGTTTTGCTCCGAATTTAGAAATGGATCGCAAATTTTCTAATAATTTAAGCGAAGCGAGGAAAAAAGGGATTCGAATAATTCCAGTTCAGATTAGTTTTGATGGAAAAACAATCTATTACCATGGAAGAATTCCACTTTTGGATTTCTGATTGAGTTTTTCTATGTAATTTTCTACTAAATTTAATGCTATTAGTTTAACTAAATTATTATGACCTTTGAATTCTGTAAACTTGTATATTGCACCAAATTTTTATTTTATACATCATACTATTCTAAATGATTGAGTATACAATCTTGGGAAATTAAATATGAATTCAAATGTAAATATAAAAATCTTAACTTTTATAACTCTAGGAATCGTTTTCGCTTCTTTACCTATAATTTCATTGAATTTCAATTCAGAATATAAAGATGATATTTCACACTATAACCAAAATGTGAGGTTTTCAAATGTATCACGAAAAATTCATATAGTTAATAATTCTGGGTGGACAGATTTTAGAGATGATGGTAATTGTACGGGCTCCGGCACTTATTCTGACCCTTACATCATCAAAGATTTAATTATTGATGGAGGAAGTTCGAGAAATTGCATCTGGATTGAAAATTCTAATGTAAATTTTAGAATTCAAAATTGTACTATTTATAATTCGGGAGTTGGTTTATTTCCAAATTATTATGCTGGAATTAAGTTATCAAATGTTAATAATTCT
>JAHQWY010000346.1 GCA_029856445.1 Promethearchaeia archaeon | reverse complement strand
TCTAAAGCAGTAGTAGGCTCATCTGCTATTAATAGTTTTGGACTACATGCGAGTGCCATGGCAATCTGGACTCTTTGGCGCATTCCTCCACTTAATTCATGAGGATAACGATCAAAAATCACTCTTGGTGTAGGTATGTTTAAGTCTCTTAGCATTCTTTGGCTCCATTTTCTCGCAATATCATAAATACTTGTATTTTCTCTTACTGATTCAAGTAATAGTTCATCCTCCATATGCAATCTATATACCTCAGAGATCTGATCGCCAATTTTAAATACGGGGTTCAAGGAATTAAGTGGATCTTGAAAGATCATGGTAATTTTGTTTCCTCGATAACGCAGAAACTCATCCATTGGCTTTTTATGCAAATCTTCACCCTCGAAAATAACTTCTCCGCTTTTTACTTCACCGGGGGGTCGAACTAGTCTTAGGATTGACAACGCAGTTACTGATTTACCACAACCAGTTTCACCGACAAGCCCAACAACCTCACCTTGAAGAATTTGAAAAGATACACCCTCCACGGCCTTTACTACACCTTCCTCGGTGTAGAAATAAGTTGTAAGATCTTTTACATCTAATATTACATTATTCCCTGTTGCCACGGTTGCTTCTTTATTAAGTTCTCTAGTAGAATCGATTGCTTCGCGGAATTTTTCCATAGTTTGGCCGGAAGTATCAAGTGTAAACTTTAATTTTGACAAAACTAAAAATAAAATAACATATATACCTGTACCAACGATCAAGGGAATACGGATATCTATTATGGCGTAATTATAGATTGTTATAAGAGTTTCCATAAATTTTAGAATTCCTCCTCCCGTAGGATTTACCATTATTGCTCCTGTAGCTATTCTACTTCCTATCAAAAAATTAGTATGCTTTAAAGCAATGGTAATAAAAAACAGGAGAATTTGAACACCAGTTGTCAATCTAAGAGATTCTAAAAACTTCCTTTTATAAATCTTGAAAACGAAAAAGGTCCCAATAATTACATTAAAAACTGATATTACCATATCACTTGTTATTAAAATCCATCCTGCGCTTAAATCAGTTGTTGATTCTAGAACGAAGTTAGCAACTAAGAAAAGTCTTAAAGGTATATTTATAATTAGCCAAACTAAAGCAACTCGGGATGCTTTTCTTTTTGATTTATTCCACATCTTAACTGATCCTGCATACCATATTAAAATCCTAGTTCCAAAATAATACATCAAAACTGAATAGATTATTTCAGTTGTTATGAACATCATCTTGGAATCATTTAACCACACAAATAGATAGGAATAAATAATGAAGAATGGTATAACACAAATCCAAAATGTTAGAATTCCACCAAAAAAGAGAGTGTTTTTTAAAGTTATTTTTTTTATGCGTCTGTGGCTAGGGCTAATCCTATTAATTAGTATTATAATGAGAAAATCAACCAGCACAATTGAAATTGCAGACACGCAACTAAGAATTAGTACTTTTATAACAATTGTATTTAAATTGGCAATTTCATAATTTAAAAGTGCGGGGATTGCTAAAATACCAATTGAAACGGTAATAATTGCAATCACTGCATACCATAATAATGCTATAAGAACGACATGTGACGTTTTATTTACAACACTTCTAGAAATTATGTCCTTATCCGATAAAGGAGTTTTACTAAACTTCCTAGAAAAATAGACATAAATTTTAAATGTAATTCCTTCTGGGGGAAGTAATGATGATTCTTCTAGGGTAAGATCAATACCAGTATCTACTTCCTCCAGTATAAGTCCTCCTTCATTAGCTTCGTTATATCTTCTTGTTTTTTCTAATTCCGTTTTTAATAATTCTCGTACTCGCTTTGAACCTTTTTCACTAATCTCAGGTAAGAATTTGACTTTTAATACATTATAAAAGAAAATTATATATAATCCTGAAATAACAATTATTAACACACGAATATCCTGCTTGATCAGCTCAATACCAAGCCATCTATTTAGATACAATTCAAAAATCACAAGTTGGAGACACCAAATTCCAAAAGCCAATAAACCAGCAATACCCATAGATTTTCTAATCACTGATTTTGCGATCCGTTTTTCATTTGATAAACTTCTATTAATTACATAGGTAACGAAAATGTCAATAACAACAACAGAAAAAGCCCATAATATGCTTAAATTAAATATATCAGGATTTTCACCTGCATTTGGAAAATGTTCCATCTTAATGCCAAGAAGTGGTATTGAAAGAAAAATTGCAGCCACAATCCAAGTTGATATTATGAACATGAAAAGAAACTTCTTAAAGTATAAATAATTCCGATCATCTTGAGCTGATACTATTGTAAATCCAAACGCTTTAAATAATGGATTATGTAGAAGGTAGTATATTGTAACCATTATAGCAAAATACATTTGGTCATTATTAAATTTTCTAAATATTGGACTATAGAATCCTAATGTTTCGAATATTGCTCTGAGTGTATATATAATGCCAAAAATTATTAAACATGTTAGTGTTGAGCCAAATTTTATTTTTTTTCTCAGTTCTATATCTTCAGCATAAATTATGTTTATTAAAAAGTTTAGAATTATCACAAGCCCTAATAATGCTACAAGAGCTTCAATCAAAGAATAACCATAATTTGGAACATATCTTTGGAATATCATTTCTATTATCTTTAAAACCTCTCGTAATTATATATGTAGTCGAGGATCTAATGCATCCCTCAATCCATCACCAATTAACATAAATCCTATAGCTGTTATTGCGATAAATAATCCTGGCCAAAAAAGTGCCCAATACGCAGTAGACTGCGCTTGTCTTCCATATTGTATATCCGTTCCCCAATCTGCGAACGTTTCATCCCCTAAACCTAAAAAGGCAATGCTAGCGAACCCTAAAACTGCTCCTCCCATAGATCCAAAGAAACCCACAATAATTGGAGATATCGCATTTGGCAAAATATGTCTGAACATGACTTTAAATTTTTCCGCACCGCCAGTTATTGCCGCTCTTACATAAATGTTCTGTCGGACCTGTAACACCAAGGCTCTTGTCCACCTTGCATTATAAGGGATATAAAATATCCCGTAGAGAACCAGCAGACTATATAGATCCTGTCCTACTATTGGAGATAATATAATAATAAGAATCAGCATGGGAAAAGCAAACCAAAAGTCGCAAAAGCGCATAATAATTGAGTCAACAACTCCACCAAAATATGCTGAAATTGTCCCCATTACAAGACCTCCAGCTGTGGATATTAGAACCGGAAGTGCAGCTGCTGTAAGTGCTGTTCTTGAACCCCAGATTAATCTACCAAGAATATCATATGCATATCTCGTTGTCCCTAACGGATGTTCTGGAGATGGTGCTGCAAAAGGATCTCCCCCGGGAGGAGTATAAGGTCTAGATAATTCCTGCAAAGGATATTGAGTAAACCAACAAGAATACACACCCAATACAGCAATAAACAAGATCATCATCATTCCTGCGATCGTAAGAGGCGTAAGAAGACGTCTAAATAATCTCCTTTTAGATTTAATTTTCCCTATTTCAAATTCTTCTGCTGAAAACTCAGGGTTACGGTACCCTGGGATCAAGTAAAATTTATTTCTTTCTTTATTTTCTGACCATTTAGTAAGATAAGTTATTAATAATCCAATACCAATAACCGCACCAGCTAATCCAACAATTAATACATATAACCTGGCAAAATCCATCTTGTATTCACTGTTCTATTTAAATTTATTTTAATATATTATTCTTGGGTCAATAATTGTGTATGCGACATCTGCAATTAGAGTCCCTGAAATTATTATAATCGTAGAAAATACGAGAAATCCATTT
>JAHQWY010000345.1 GCA_029856445.1 Promethearchaeia archaeon | reverse complement strand
GAAAAAGTTACTCAACACGAGAAATTTACTAAATTAAACCTGAATTTGTTTGAAGATCGTAATAATTGGGACTATGTTTATAATAGAGAGGAAATCCTTAACTTAACAGGGAATAAATACAGGCAAAATAGAAGATGGTTACAGAAATTCTTTTCCAATTATGATTATGAATTTAAATTGATTACTGTAGATCTTATAGAAAAATGCAAAGAGCTTCAATTAGAATGGTGCATAATGAGAGCCTGTACTGAAGATGAAAGTTTAGAAGCAGAGCAAAAGGCGATATATGAAGCTTTAGACAATTTTAAAGCACTTGGCTTTAGTGGGGGTTTGATCTGTGTCGAAGATAAATGTGCAGCTTACACTTTTGGTGAAAAATTAAATCATAATACCTTAGTTATCCATATTGAGAAAGCTCATGCAGAATATGAGGGTGCATATCAAGCAATCAACAATTTATTTTTAAAAAATTGCTGTGAAGATGCTATTTACGTTAATAGAGAACAGGATTTAGGAATAGAAGGTTTAAAGAGGGCAAAAGAGTCCTATAAACCCATTCATATGGTAAAGAAGAGTGTCATTTATAAGAAATCTTAGTTTTTTGTTTTGTTAATATTTCTTTTTATTTAATAGATCCTCCAATAATCTCAAATAGTTAAAAAATTAGAAGATGGATATTAAATTTTTATGTGGATTAAAAATCTAAATCGCTTAGATTTATATTTTTAAAATTTCTAAGATCATTATATCTTATATTATTTTGAGTGGTAATAATGACAGAGGAAGGAACACAAGAAGAGAAACCTGTAGGTAGATTAACTGGTAAAACGACAACACATACAGTCACAGTGGTATTTGAAGGAGCTTCAGTTGAAAGGAATAATTATTTAGTCGTGTATGGTGAAAAGGATGAAGAAGGTAATAAAACATACTATGTACTCTATATTACTGACATGTGGACTGATGAAAAAGGACGCATGGCTAAATTGGGAGTACTAGGAGAGAGACCTAAGAGACCATTTGAAATTGGTTCTGATGTCTTCATGGCTAAAGAAGAACAAATATCCAAAATTTTAGGTATCTTTAATCCACCTGAAGAATCTCTTTCTTTAGGGAAACTCATTGGTTATCCTTATGAAGTATATTTGCTAATAAAAAATTTTGGGAGAATCTTTATTACAGGAAAATCTGGCTCTGGAAAATCCTATACAATGGGAGTATTGTGTGAGGAATTTCTTAAAAAAGGGATTCCTGTAGTAATATTGGATAGACATGGAGAATATGGAAGTTTAAAAGTTGCTGGTGAAGATCTTCCAGAAGGTGAAAGTGAGTTTGTAGACAATCTAATTGAGTTTTCTGATTTAAAGAAAAATAAAGGTGGAGATGTTGACATAGAATATTTGTTTTCGTTAAATCCTTCTGATATTGTTGCACCTAACCTCTGTACTGTAGTTAATTTGAATGGAATGGCCTTGGAAGTTCAGGAGGCAATTGCAGGCAAACTCCTTAAGAAGCTTTATGATGCCAGTACAACGAGGAGTATACCTCCATTTTACTTATTCTTAGATGAAGCTCATTTATTTGCTGGAAAAAAACAGACAGAGACTTGCGAAGTTGTTAAATTGTTTGCTCAGGAAGGAAGAAAATTTGGGGCCAATATTGTCATAGGAACACAGCGTCCACAATTACTAGATACTACGATAAGAGCACAAGCAGGGACTTGGGTTGTTCACAACCTTTCTGACGTTAGAGATATTGGAATTACTATTTCGAGTGCAGAAGATTTAAGTAATGATAATAAATCAGATATTTCAGGATTGGATAAAGGACAGGCGATAATCTGTGGAGAAGCTGTTAAGGGTATTCCACTCTTTGTGAAAATAAGAAAAAGAAGAACAAAGCATGGTGGGGTTAGTTTTAATCCATTAGATTTTCTATCACAGCAAACTGTAGAAGAACTGCAAAAAAGAAAAGAAAGGCTTTTGGGGGGAAAATCTGCTGATGAATTAGAAACTGGAAAATCCATGTTTGAAGAAATGATGGAACCAAAAAAAGCTGCTGATTACTTAGATGAGATTGCTGCATTAAAAGTAAGAATTCAAGAACTGGAGGATGAAGTTTCTCGTCTAAAACAAAAAGTAGCTGATGTAAAAGAAGGAAAAGAAATCCCGCTTATAGTTACTGATGAGACAATACAAGACTTACAAACCGAAATTAATGTTTGGAAAGAGAAGTATAATTACCTTAAGGAAATGGCAGAGAAAGGAGAGGGTGATATGGTTCCCTTAACCGAGGATACGGAAGAATTGCTAGAAATGAGTAATAAAGCAATTGAACTTGAGGCACAGGTTAAGAAATATAAATCTAAGTATGATGATGCAATAATTTTGGCTGAAAAATCAATTGCAGAGTTAAAAAAGACGCGAAAACAATGATTGTCTAATTTTTTTCATATTAAATTTTATAGGAAGCAATCTTAAAAATTCAATATATTTATTGAATAACGTATTATCTTTCTATCATAATGGCTTTTTGATAATTATTTCAAATAAGAATAATCATGGAAAGTAATACACTAAATCTTGAAGGCATTAAAGAACTCCAAAAGAAATTATCAACTTTAATTGGTGTTTCTGGATATGAAGAAGATGTAAGCAACTTTATTCTAAATGAAATTGAGACCCAAGCATTGGCTGATAAAACTTGGATAGATCCTCTTGGAAATGTTCTTGCTATTAAAGAGGGGTCTAATAAAGATAATAGAATATTATTAGATGCTCACATTGATGAGATTGGTTTTATGATCTCACATATTGAGAAAAAAGGATTCTTAAGATTTGTATTAATTGGAGGATTTGATACTAGAATCCTTTTAGGGCAATCTGTAATCCTAAAATCCAATATGGGTAAGATCTTTCACGGAATAATAGGATCAAAGCCACCTCATCTTACATCACAAGAAGAGCGAAAAAAACAGGTCGAAGTATCAAATATGTATATTGATGTAGGATTAACATCAGAACAAGAAGTACAAGAAAATAATATAACTATTGGAACAGTCGGCACTCTATTTTCTGCGTTTGAAGAGTTTCCAAACGGGATGGTGAAAGGAAAAGCTTTTGATGATCGTACTGGTTGCAACGTTCTCCTTCATATAATGAAGTTATTGAAAAGAAATGGACATTATAATGATACAGTTCTTTTTAACTTTGCAGTACAAGAAGAAATTGGTCGTAAGGGAGCAATAACTGGGGCTTATTCATTAAATCCAACTATAGCATTAGCGATTGAAAACACTACTGCTGCCGATGTGCCCGGAATAAGAGAATCGGAAAATCCAGTAGATATTGGAAAAGGTCCAGCAATAACTGTTGCGGATAGATCAATGATTTCACACCCTAAAGTTAATGAAAGAATTATTAAGAATGCTGAAATTGAGAATGTTCCTTTTCAAATTAAAAAACCACTTTATGGTCTCACTGATGCTGGATATATTCATATTTCTCGCAGAGGTGTACCAAGTTCAGTTGTTTCTGTACCATGTAGATATATTCATTCTCCAACATCTTTGTTAAAGCTTGAAGATCTTTATGAAACAATTCGGTTAATTGATGTATTTCTAAGAAATCCTGCCAATATTACACTTCAATAAACTTACCTTTCTCAAATTGACGTTCAAGAAATTTTAAATTTTTAACTTTAATTTTCTTTATAAATATCAAAGCAGCTAGGTAGAAAAAGCCCATAGCAACCCAAAGTAATATCATAATTATTGGATTGCTCTGATTTTTTCCTGATAGTAAAAATCCTATAATAAGCGTCATAGATGCAGGTCCCAATG